>NZ_JBASXK010000032.1:0-29045 GCF_049276915.1 Aestuariivita sp.
AATGGCCCTTGTGGCTTCGTCTTTCCCAAGTGTTATCGCAAACACGGCCAATGGGGCAAGCATGCAGGTCAGAAGATGACAAACCGCTGAGGGGCTTGTATGAATACGCCCAGCGGCCCCGTGGCTCAACTGGATAGAGCAGCCCCCTCCTAAGGGGCAGGTTGCAGGTTCGAATCCTGCCGGGGTCACCAGAAACACCTATGCCTCTGATTTGTAGCGGAATACATCCGATCCGATATCGCCCGCTGGACGGGCACAAAGGCCGATGAACCCGCTCAGATCATTTTGATGACGTCTTTTTCAATCGCCAGCATATAGCCGCGCCGGGCGATGTTCTTGACCAGAAGCTCGCTCACGATCTGGTTGCCCAATGTATCGCGCAGCCGTTTGATGCGGGTGGCACCTGCGGCTTCATCGCAATCAATCGCGTTCTTGCCTGAGACAACGGCCTCGATCTCGGAACCGGACAGCACGTCATCATCCATCCGGGCTTCGGCCAGCACCGACAGGGTTTCCATTGCGGCGTCTGTCAGTTTGAAGCCCAAGTTGTTGAGATAGACCGTGTTCTCTTCGCGGCTGATCAACAGAGAGTTCACCTGGATGCCGACCCGTTCGACCTGCGCCATTCGGCGGTTGAGCGTGACCAGCATCACCAGAAACACCAGTGCCGCGATCAGAAGTGCCGTGGCAAAGACAAGCAGCACAAAGATCACCACCCGATAGCTGTAGAGCGTGTCAGAGAATGCGGTGCCTGACTGGGCGAGGATCTCGAGCAGTTTGACCTCGGCTTGCGACGTGAGGTCGTCATTCTCGATGAAGATCTGTTCGACCTTCATGTTGAACGCGTTTGCATCGGGCAAGGTGAGGAACAGCACCGTGGCAGCCGCGGCAAGGATCAGAACGATTGCCGCGATGCCAAGTGGCACGATCCGGGTGTTTTGCCGGATCGGGTCAGAAGCGGAGGAAATAGGGTCCTGCACTTTCCCTCCTCTCATTCAGGCCTTCGGGGCCGAAAACAGAAACGATGTTCAACAGGGTCCATCCGTCACGCGCGATGCGTCCTGCGATTTCCGAGCGGGCTGCGCTTGCCGAACATGGGCCTTGCAGTTGCGCCACGCCGTAATGCAGCCGCAGGGGGTTGTCCTGCTTGGCCTTGTAATCGGCATAGCACTCCGCATGCGCGGGGTTTGCGACGGCAAAGAGGCCTATGGCCAACAATGAGAACATGGTCTGTTTCATGTCCGACAGATTGCGCGCCCGGCGCGAGATATACAATATCCTCCGCCACTTGGCTCGATGATATCCGATAACAACCCGGCGATATTGCCTGTCTTTGCCTGCTGGCCCCAAGCTTGAGGCAGGCCGGTGCAACGCGTGTTCCGGCACCTGACACTGTCATCACACAGGGATATCACCATGCACCGCTATTTCATCGCCGCCGTTGTCACGGCAACTGTCATCATCACGGGTTTCACCGCTGTACCTGCACGGGCCGGCAATGACGATCTGGCCAAAGCCCTTGCGGGAATTGCCGCATTGGCCATCATCGGCAAAGTCATCCATGACCGCAAGGATCGCGATCAAGTCACCCGCGCTCCGCAGATCCATTATCAACAACCGATCAAGCCGCGCCCGTTGCCTGATCGTGTGTCGCGCAAGGCGCTTCCCCAACAATGCCTGAGGCAAGCCGAAACGGGGCACGGCGTGGTACGTGTCTTTGGCGCGCGCTGCCTTGAGAACAGCTATCGTTTCACCAACCAACTGCCACAATCCTGCGCCCTCCAGGTGCACACGCAGCGCGGTTGGCGCTGGGCCTACGGGGCACGTTGCCTGCGCGACAATGGGTATCAGATCGCCCGCAACTAAAGGCGGGGACCGCGACGCATACGTCGTACCTGACAGGGAAACGCTGAACCCCGGCGTTTCCCTTTTTCCTTGCCTGCCCGCCAAAGCTGAGGTTTGAGACAGGCATGAGCGGACCTGACTTTACCTTCGAGACTGCGTTGCTGGCGCAAGGATATCTTCGCATCGCCGGCGTGGATGAAGTGGGTCGGGGGCCGCTGGCCGGACCGGTGACGGCGGCGGCGGTCATCCTCAGGCCAGACGACATCCCCGAGGGGTTGAACGATTCCAAGAAACTGACGTCCAAAGCGCGCGAACGGCTGGCCCGGGAGATCGAGGCGCGTTGCGAGGTTGCCATCGCGCATGCAAGCGTGGCCGAGATCGACGAAATGAACATCCTGCGCGCCAGTCATCTGGCGATGCGGCGCGCGGTGGAAGCGCTGGTACCGGCTCCGGATTACCTGCTGATCGACGGCAATCTGATCCCGGCGGGCTTGGTCCCCCCAGCCCGGGCGGTGATCAAGGGAGATGCCCGTTCGGTATCGATTTCTGCGGCCTCAATTGTGGCAAAAACATGTCGTGACAGGATCATGGTGGGATTGGCGCAACAGCACCCCGGCTATGGTTGGGAGACAAACGCGGGATACCCGTCGAAAACCCACAGAGAGTCGCTTCAAAATCTGGGTGTGACCCCACACCATAGACGGTCGTTCAAACCCGTCCACAACATCTTGTATCAAGAAAAAAGGTAACTGCCTGATTCAAAAAAAGAAATTGACGGCGAATCGGGTTTGACTCATCTTTGTCCGCAACCAACGAGCGTGAAACACGCCGGGACAGAGGCAGAGAATGACAAAGACAAAGACCCAGAGCGCAGCCGCGCTCCCACTAAACACGATTCTTGGCGGCGATTGCATCGACGTGATGAACAGCCTGCCTGCAGGCTCGATTGACCTCATCTTTGCTGATCCGCCCTATAACCTGCAGCTCAAGGGGCAATTGCATCGTCCTGACAATTCTCAGGTGGATGCGGTGGATGATCACTGGGATCAGTTTTCGTCATTCGCGGCCTATGACACGTTCACGACCGCCTGGCTGAAAGCCGCACGCCGGTTGTTGAAACCCAATGGTGCGATTTGGGTCATCGGCAGCTATCACAACATTTTCCGCGTCGGAGCCTCGTTGCAGAATGAAGGCTATTGGATTCTCAACGATGTGGTCTGGCGCAAGTCGAACCCCATGCCGAACTTCCGCGGCAAGCGGTTTACCAATGCGCATGAGACGATGATCTGGGCAAGCAAGGAAGAAGGTGCCAAGTACACCTTCAACTATGAAGCGCTCAAGTCGCTGAACGAAGGCATCCAGATGCGCAGCGATTGGGTCATTCCGATCTGCACCGGACATGAGCGCATCAAGGACGACAAGGGTGACAAGGCGCATCCGACGCAAAAGCCGGAATCCTTGTTGCACCGCATTCTTGTCGGCTGCACCAATCCGGGCGACGTTATTCTGGATCCGTTCTTTGGCACCGGCACCACTGGTGCGGTCGCCAAGATGCTGGGGCGTGACTATATCGGGATCGAACGCGAAGAAGCCTATCGCGAGGTCGCGACCAAACGGCTGGCGAAGATCAGGAAGTTTGACCGCGAGGCCTTGCAGGTCTCGGTTTCGAAACGCTCGGAACCACGTGTGCCCTTTGGCCAACTGGTCGAACGCGGCATGCTGCGCCCCGGAGAAGAGCTGTATTCGCCGCGTGGCAAGGTTGCCAAGGTGCGTGCCGACGGGACGCTGATCGGACATGACGTCAAAGGCTCGATCCATCAGGTGGGGGCCCATCTTGAAGGCGCGCCCAGCTGCAACGGCTGGACCTACTGGCATTTCAAGCGTGATGGCAAACGCGTGCCGATTGATCTGCTGCGCAAGCAGATCCGCGCTGAGATGCAGAACTGATACCTCAAAAAAGACTTTACCTCATACCGCCGGTGCCTGTGGCCTGACACGTGGCACTCACCTTGTCCCCGCCTGATAGGGCGGGGACTTTTTCCTTTCATTACAACGACCAAACCGTGTTGCAGGCTGCATGATCTGCAGACTCTGCGCATACACTGGCTTTGGGTATTGGTGACTGTGTCAGCCTATCGCATGCCGCAAGGGGGAAAGCTTATTGCGCGTGCCCTATGTAAATCTGATGAACATCCTATGTTGAACCGAGGATGGTCTGCGGATCAAAAGGGATTGAACATGGCCGATACCTCAGGCGCGATGCCGAACTTTACCCGGGCCGATTTGCCGGACCGGATGACCGAGGCGGATCTGGAAACGCCCAACCGCTATACCGAGGATGCCTTGGAGCGCCACAAGCGCGAGGGTCTGGATCTTGCAATCAAGGCGCGCTGGGTGGCATTGGCTGTCGTGGCGGTGATGCTGCCGTTTCTGAACCCGACGTGGGGAATTCTCTACTATCACGCCTTGCTTGGAATACTGGCGCTGAACGGGTGGTTGATGCGTCGGGTCGGGCGCGTGGGTGCCTCGCGTATCGAACTGGTGCTGATCTTTGTCGACCTGGCGGTCATGACCTTTGCGCTGGCAATCCCGAACCCGTTCGAAAGCAATCCCTGGCCCACATCGGTGGCTTATGAGTTCGGCAATTTCATCTATTTCTTCATTATCCTGGCAGGGGCGACCCTGGCATATTCCTGGCGCACGATCATTGCGATCGGAAACTGGACAGCGATCCTTTGGATAGGGGGTGCCGGCCTTGTGTGGTACTTCGGCACGACCATTCCCGAGCTGACGGATCGCGCGCGGGCTGCCTTTGGGCATGACGCGCAGCTGTTTGACCTGTTCGACCCGAACCGTCTGGATTTCGACATCCGCATTCAAGAGGTCGTGGTCTTTGTCATCTGCGCCTATACGCTGGCGATTACGGTGCGGCGGTTCAATCGGCTCTTGCTGGGCAACGCTGTGCTGGAGCGGGAACGGGCGAACCTGTCGCGGTATTTCTCGCCCAACGTGGTGGATGAGCTGTCGCGCAATGACGATCCGCTGAAAAAGATCCGCACGCATAATGTCGCCGTTCTTTTCGTGGACATCGTCGGCTTTACCAAACTGGCCTCGCATGAGCATCCCGAAAAGGTCATGGGCCTGTTGCGTGAACTCCATCAACTGATGGAGACCGAGGTGTTTGCCCATAGCGGCACTCTGGACAAATATCTGGGCGATGGGCTGATGGCGACATTCGGGACGCCTTTCGCGGGTGAGCGGGATGCTCTGAACGCGATCAATTGCGCCAAGGCGATGGCGCAGGCGGTGGATGCCTGGAATGCCGGGCGCGTGGCGCGCGGCGAGCCCGAGATACAGGCCAGCTTCGGCGTGCATTTCGGACCTGTGGTTCTTGGCGATATCGGGGTGAGTCGTCTTGAGTTTGCGGTGATCGGCAACACCGTCAATGTCGCCAGCCGGTTGGAAAGCATGACGCGTGACTTGGGTACCCGGGTGGCGATCAGCGATCATGCCCATGCGCAGGCCCTGCGCGAAAGCGGTGGGAGTGATCCGTCACTGGCCGGCTTTGCCAATCGCGGTCCGCGCGAGGTACGTGGGCTGGATGAACCGATTGACGTCTGGACGATCAGCTGATCGCGGGCGCGCGTATCTTGTTGGCCGGCACGGGCGGCATCGCTGCGCCAGCCTGGACTAGCGGGGCGGCGGTGTTGCGTGTTTGTTGTAGGGCCGCCAGTCGGTAATCTCCGGGTAATAGCGCATGCGCCATTGCTTGACGCGCGGGTTCATCATGCGCCGCCAGATCGGTGGGATCATCGCCGCTATGGTCATGATCGGATAGCCGTAAGGCAGTTGCGGGGCATCCGCTTGCGTATAGGTTTGCAACAGTGGAAAGCGCCGGTCGGGCTTGTAGTGATGATCAGAGTGACGCTGCAGGTTGATCAGCAGCCAGTTTGACGCCCTTTGCGAGGCGTTCCAGGAATGCTGGGGCAGCACATGCTCGTATTTTCCGTCCCCCAGATGCTTGCGGGTCAGCCCGTAATGTTCGACGTAATTCACCAGTTCAAGCTGCCATATCGCCGTACCCGCCTGCACAAGAAACAGGCCCACACCAGCCCAACCGCCAATAGCAAAAGCCAAGATCAGCATGGCGGCTTGCAGCGCCCAGTATTTCCAGAACGGGTTGGAGAGATGATGCCAGGGCAGGTCCTTGCGCGCGAGCATCTTTCTTTCGGCGTTGAACGCCGAGATCAGGCTTTGGCGCAGAACACGCGGATAGAACCTGTGAAACCCCTCGTTATAGCGTGCTGTGACCGGATCTTTGGGCGTTCCCACATAGCGGTGATGCACAAGCAGATGCTCGGAGCGGAAATGCGAATACAGCACCATGGCCAGCAGGATATCCGCCATCCAGCGCTCTGTCCGGTCTTTCTGGTGCATGAGTTCATGGCTGTAGTTGATGCCCACCGTCCCCGAGATCACGCCCATGCCAAAGAACAGCAGGATCTTTTCCAGCGTTGAGAGGTGATCGGTGCCGGTTGCGTACCAGATCAGAGCAAACAGCGTCAGGAATTGCAAAGGCACCCAGATCAGCGTGATGGCCTTGTACCAGAAAAGATCGTCTTCGGTTGCTGTCAGATCCGCGTTCTCCAGATCCAGCCCGACAAAGCCATCAAGGACAGCAAAGAAATACCAGGCGAAGAGAGGCAGCAGGAACAGCACCCACCCGCCGTTGATTGCGCTGATCCAGGCCATCGGCAGCATCGTCAGTGAAATCCAGAACGGAGCGGCGCGTTGCCATCGGGCAAGTTGGTCTGGGGCTATCATGAAACGGCTCCGGTGATCTCTGGCTTGGGATGTGTTTTACCCATCTTTTGGGTTTCTCCCAAGAGCGGGCTTATGGATTGCGTGCAAGAGTGAAGGCTTTGCGCATCACTGTAGGCAGGTCAGAGGGTCTGAAGGCGTGTTTGTCGATCCAGAAACCCCGTTCAGGTTGGGATTGGGCGGGCAGGGTGGCAGTCTTGACAGTCAGGATCAGGTGGAAATGGGTGAAGGTGTGGCGCACCTCTTCGCCCAGTGTGTGCCAGTCGGCCGGGCAGGGCGGTGCCTCATCCGGGGGGCCTTCGTGCCAGTCCGATCCGGGCCAGCCCATCATGCCACCCAGCAGCCCGCTGTCAGGGCGGGTTTCAACCAGCCAGGCACCGTCGCTGCGCTGGCCCAGATAGACGATGCCGAACCGGGTCGGTTTGGCTTTCTTCGGTGTCTTCTTTGGAAGTTCGGGCGCAGTGCCTGCCTGACGCGCGGCACAGGGTTCGCGCCAGGGGCAGATACCACAGGCCGGGTTGCGCGGGGTGCAGATGGTGGCACCCAGATCCATCACCGCCTGTGCGTAATCCCCCGCACGCAGGCTTGGCGTGACTTCGGCGGCGCGCGCTTTCAGCTGCGGTTTGGACGCCGGGAGCGGAGCGTGGATATCGTGAAGGCGCGCCATGACGCGTTCGACATTGCCATCCAGAACCGTCTCCGGGCGATCGAATGCAATGGCCGAGATGGCGGCCGCCGTATAGGGGCCGACCCCTGGCAGCGTCAGCAGGACGTCATACGTGTCCGGGAAGATGCCGTTGTGATCCCGCACCACCGCCCGCGCGCATTTCAACAGATTTCGGGCGCGGGCATAATATCCAAGACCTGCCCATTCGCCCATGACAGCGGCGTCTTCGGCACCGGCCAGATCTTGCACGGTCGGCCAGCGTCGGGTGAAGCGTTCGAAATAATCCTTTACCGCTGCAACAGTGGTCTGCTGAAGCATGATTTCGGACATCCAGATGCGATAGGGGTCTGGGCGCTGACCCGCGCGGCGGTCTCCCGGGCCGATGCGCCATGGCATCTCACGGGCATGCATATCGTACCAGGCCAGCAGATCCGCAGCCAGATCGTCTGTATTGATCACCTCGTCACGCAAGTTTCATCCCCTGATCTTCGGTTTCACTGGTGTATACACGGCTCGGCCTTAGAATAGGGCCAAGCGAGAGGAATCCCAACCAATGGCGAGACGTTCGTCGACCACCAAAGGTTTCAAGCGCACGGCGACCCTTTTGGGGGACCGGATCCGGCGTGCAGGCGAAAGCCGGGGTTTTGCCGTGTCGCGGGTTTTGACCCACTGGTCCGAGATTGTCGGCGAGGATCTGGCCCGCATCTGCCGTCCTGTCGAAGTCAGCTATGGGCGGTCAGGCTTTGGTGCGACCCTCAGTGTACTGACCACAGGTGCGCAAGCACCGATGCTGGAGATGCAGAAGGAACAACTGCGCGCGCGGGTAAATGCGGTCTATGGCTATAACGCGATATCGCGGGTGCGCATTACACAGACCGCAAAGACCGGCTTTGCCGAAGGTCAGGCGACGTTCCTGCAGGCTCAAGGCACGCGCGAGGTTGCCCCGCCGGATCCCGCCACGGTGACGCGGGCACGGGCTGTTGCCAATGACATTACCGATAGTGATCTGCGTTCGGCCCTTGAACGCCTGGGTCAGAACGTTCTATCGACATCCAAGGAATGAGAGAGGTCTCTGAATGAACCGTCGTCATGTATTACTGAGCTCTGCCGCGTTGATCGCAACCGGCGGATATTTCCTGACCCGTCCCAAAGGCGGCGGCGAGGTTGACTTGCTGCCGGGGGCAGCCAATGCGCAGCAGGCAGAGATCGATACTTCTGTCATCGCAGACATGCAGTTGGGTAACCCGGATGCGCCTGTGACGGTGATCGAATACGCCTCGTACACCTGCCCGCATTGCGCGACCTTCCATCAGGGCACCTACAAGCAGCTCAAGGCGGATTACATCGACACCGGCAAGATCAACTTCATCTACCGTGAGGTCTATTTTGATCGTTATGGCCTCTGGGCGTCGATGATCGCGCGCTGTGGCGGAGCGGAACGCTTCTTTGGCATCACTGACCTGATCTATCAGCGTCAGGCAGAATGGACCCGTGCCGGCACACCGCCGCAGATCGCGGATGAATTGCGCAAGATCGGTCGTTTGGCGGGTCTTGAGGATGATGCGCTTGAGGCCTGCCTGCAGGATCAGGATATGGCTCAGACGCTTGTCGCCTGGTTTCAGCAGAACGCCGAAGAACATGGCGTGGAATCCACACCCAGCTTTGTCATCAATGGCAAGACCTACAAGAACATGAACTACGATGATTTCTCGGCGCTGATCGACGAGGCATCGGGCAACTGATGAGTTCACCGCTTGCCGGCCTCAAGGTCGTTGAACTGGCGCGTATTCTGGCCGGCCCCTGGGCCGGCCAAACGCTCTCTGATCTTGGTGCAGAGGTCATCAAGGTAGAAAGCCCTGATGGGGATGACACCCGTGCCTGGGGCCCGCCGTTCGTGACCCGTGACGAGGATGTCTCGGCCTCGTACTTTCATTCGACCAATCGCGGCAAAGCCTCGGTCACCGTGGATTTCCGCACGCCCGAAGGGCAGGAACAGGTGCGCGCACTGGTGCGTGATGCCGATATCCTGATCGAGAATTTCAAGCTGGGCGGGCTGGCCAAATACGGTCTGGACTATGACAGTCTGACCAAGGAGAACCCAGGTCTGATCTATTGCTCGATCACGGGGTTTGGCCAGACGGGTCCCTATGCCCATCGCGCGGGCTATGATTTCATCATTCAGGGCATGTCCGGCCTGATGTCGATCACCGGAGAGGCTGATGGGCAACCCCAGAAATCCGGTGTGGCCATTACGGATATCTTTACCGGGGTCTATTCGGTGACTGCCATTCTGGCGGCCTTGCATCAGCGCGGCCAGACCGGGCGCGGTCAGCATATCGATATGTCTCTGCTGGATGTCGCGGTGGCCGTCACGGCCAATCAGGCGCTGAATTACCTGACCACCGGCACGCCGCCGGGGCGCATGGGCAATGCGCATCCCAATCTCACGCCATATCAGGTTTTTGACTGCTCGGACGGGCATATCATCATCGCCACAGGCAATGACGCCCAGTATCAGAGGTTGTGCGGTATCCTCGGGCTGGAGGATATGGCCAAGGATCCGGACTACCTGCGCAACCGCAACCGTATCGCAAATCGCGCCGAAATGATCGCTCGCCTGAATGCGGCAACCTCTCTGCGTACACGCGATGATCTTCTGGCTGCCTGCGAAGCACAATCGGTGCCTGCGGGGCCGATCAACCGGTTGGATGATGTGATGAGCGACCCGCAGGTGATCGCCCGGGGCATGCAGATCGAACTGGATGGCGTACCGGGTATCCGCGCGCCCTTCCGGTTCTCGGATGCCGAATTGTCCCTGCACCGACCCGCGCCCAAGCTGGGCGAGGATAACGACGGGTAGGGCACGCGCGCCCCGTTTCGGCCTTCCAACCCAATCTCCACAGGCAATCCCCGTTGTCGCTCCGCACTGCTTTGGTTGTGCGGGGCGGTGTCGGCGCGCGCGTTCCGCGTTCCACCGTTATATGACCGACATGGATTTCCGTTGACAGGAATACGCCCTGCTGTCAAAACATACCAAATAGTATGGTATGGATCAGGGCCCCGAAAACCCCACCCCATTCGCCCGCAACAAACGGCGCAAACCGGCCCAAGGCCGACCGCCGCCGCCCCAGACTGCCTGAAAGGACACCCCATGAGCATCATCCTGAGAGACCGCATCACCACGCCCGCCGCCTGGATCGGTGGGGATTTCAAGGAGGATGACAGTTGGATCCATGCGCTGTCCCAGGCCGAGATCGCGGTCCTGGACGCCGCCCTTTCGGGGCTCGAGGCGCGCGGCCGGACCTTCCCGCATTTCACCCGCGATGATTTTCCTCTTGGCCCGCTCGAGGCGGTTCTGGCCCGATGCGCCGATGATCTGTTGAACGGGCGCGGGTTCTGCGTGCTGCGCGGACTGCCGGTAGAGCGGTACTCGGACACCCAGATCGACACGCTCTATTACGGGATCGGTCTGCATCTGGGAGAGCCGGTCGGCCAGACGCCACGCGGCGATCTGATCGGCAAGGTGATGGCCGTGGGCGATCCCGATGACAAGCAGACCCGCGTCTATGAAACCAACCTCTATCTGCCTTATCATTCGGACCCGTCGGATGTGGTCGGATTGCTGTCGATCCGCAAGGCCCGGCAGGGTGGGCTGAGCAGTCTGGTCAGTGTCGCCGCGATCTATAACGAGATCCTTGAAAACCACCGCGAATTCATGGGTCTCTTCTATCGCCCGTGGTATTTTTCCCATCTTTGCGAGGATCAGCCCAGTCTGTCACCGATCTTCAGCGTCCGGGAGGGCAGGCTGAGCTGTCGCTACCTGCGGCAATATATCGAGCTGGGTCACGAGATCATGGGCCAGCCTTTGTCTCGGGTCGAGATCGAGGCGCTGGATCTCTTCGACCGGATGATCGCGCTGGATCATTTGCGGATCGACATGATGCTTGAGCCGGGCGATCTGCAATTCGCGTATAATTATGCGGTCCTGCATTCGCGCAATGCCTTCGTCGACCATGAGGCAGCAGACAAGACACGCAAGCTGTTGCGGCTGTGGCTCAAGATGCCCGATACCCGCCCGCTGGCACCGGAATTTCCCGGGCGCAACGGATTTCCCGTGCCTGCCGGGGCCTATTGACGCCAGCCGTGCCAGGGCTGGCGATCAGGTTGAAATCAGGGTGCGGTCGTCTGCGGCCCTTGGGTCAGCAAATCGACACTGGCCTGCATGCGTTGGGCCAAGGCCGCCCGCGCCTCCCCGGTATGCATGTATTCGCGGACCAGGGTGACACTGTAGAGCGTATGCGCCCTGAGTCGGGCGGCCTCCGGAACAAAACCCAGCGATTGGAACTGCCGTTGGAAGAAGGCGATCCGCTTGGCGTCGATCCCCTCCAGCCGGGTCCGGATCGTGGGATCTTCATGGGCCCATTGGCGCATCGCGACCTCGATGCCGACATCGTAATCGCCCAAGGTCACGTTGTGGACCAGATGCCAGAGACGGGCTTTGGGGTCGTCGGTCGCACCCTCGATCGAGGCGATCATGCGTTCGGTCGCCTGATTGTCCCAATGCTCCACGATCGAGGTCATCAGATCGCCGCGATCGGTGAAATGCCAGTAAAAGCTGCCCTTGGTCACGCCCAGTTGCTTGCAGATGGCGTCGATGCGCACCCCGCCGGCACCCTTGCGGCCCAGAACCGTCAGGCCGGCATCCAGCCAGTCGCCCTTGGTCAGACGTTTGGGGGGTGCGGGTTTATGCGCCGCGGACGGGACCTGTTCCATGATCCGCAGCATTCACCCAACCGTTGGGAATTGCAAACGACACATGTCGCGGTTGCCCGGGCACGCACCGGGCTGGCGGCTGATCCGGGGATCAGGGGGCCGGCGCACGCTGGCGCAACAGGTCCAGAACCGGGTCCTCGTCCTGCATCTGCAATCGGACGGGCAGGGTGATCACCTTGGTCCGAAAGCTCTGCGGGAGGCGGACCGCATCCTTTTCCGTGGTCACCAGCTGTGCATTGCGCGCGCGCGCTTCCAGCTCCAACCGGTTCAACAGGCCGGGGCCGAATGTCTGGTGATCGTCCAGCGCCTCGGCCCGGATGATCTCGGCCCCCAGCGCGTGCAATGTGGCAAAGAACTTGTCAGGGTTGCCGATGCCGGCAAAGGCCAGCACCCGCGCGTTGGCCCAGTCCATGCCGGTGCGCAAAGGGGCAAGCCGGGCGCGGATGCGCGCAACATGTCCGAGCGGCGTGGAGAACCCGTCCTGCGCGTCGTCGGATCCGATGGTCAGCACCAGATCTGCGCGGTCCAGACCTGCCTCGACGGGTTCACGCAGAGGTCCGGCGGGCAGGCAGCGGCCGTTGCCAAAGCCTTTGGCCGCATCCACCACGACGATCGAGAAATCCTTGGCCAGTGTCGGATCCTGAAAGCCATCGTCCATGATCAGCACGGATGCTCCTGCCTTGATCGCGGCCCGGGCCGTATCGGCGCGGCTGCTGCCGACCCACACCTCTGCGAAGGCCGCAATCAGGAGCGGTTCGTCCCCTACGCGGCTGGCCTTGTGCCGGCCGGGGTCGACCTGCAGAGGCGCATCAACAGAGCCGCCATAGCCCTTTGAGATGACATGGGGCTCGTGACCGGCATTGCGCAATGCTTCGACCAGCCAGATCACCGTGGGCGTCTTGCCGGTGCCTCCAACGTTGATGTTTCCCACGCAGATCACCGGCACGTCCACGCGTTGCGGCGTTCCGGATGCCAGCCGCCGCCGTGTCAGCGCGCCATAAAGCGCGCCCAGAGGCGCGAGCAGGCGCGCTTGCCATCCGGGAGCGTCAGGGGCGTTATCCCAATATGCCGGCGGGCGCATCAGTCCTCGCCCCGCCGGTCCAGCGTATCCTGTATCATGTCGATCAATTGATCGGTGATCTCGGCACCCTCGGATACAACCTCCCAGGCCGCCAGAGCCATGGTAGCGGCGCTGTCCGGCGCGATCAGACGCATCACGCCCGCGGCCAGACCCTCTGCATCCTTGACGATGCGCGCCGCACCCGCGCTGGCCAGACGCGAATAGGAGGCCATGTGGTCGCGGATGTTCGGGCCATAAAGCACTGCCGATCCGAAGGCCGCCGCATCAAACGGGTTGCTGCCACCATGACCGGGCGCAAGGGAGCTTCCCAGAAAGGTTACGGGTGCGACGCGGTACCATTGGCCAAGCTCGGCGCCACCTTCTGTGATCAGGACCTGGCAGAAATCATCCGGCTCCTCGCCATTGTCCCAGTCGACCCAACGAAGGGAGCGTTCTCTGAGCTTGTCGCGCAGGCTTTCCAATGTGGTGCCTGCGCCGGGTGTCATGACCAGAAGCAACCGGTGCGAGAGGCGCACGGCACTGGCATGGGCATCCAGAACCGCATCTGCCTCGTCCAGCTGGACATGGGCGGCAAGCCAGACCAGACGACTGGCCAGCATCTGGTTGATCTCGTCGACGAAATCCTCGTTCACCGTGGGCGGATTGCTCGAGATCTGAAGAGGCGCAGTGGAATCTATCCTCTCCTTTGGGATGCCTTTGCGAATCAACCTTTGGGCAGTCTGGTTGTCAGAGACAAAGATGTGATCGAAACAACTCAGGCTTTTGCCGGCAAGGCTGGGAATCCAGCGCCCGGCGCTGGAACGGACGCCGTCTTCATCTGCATCCACCAGCAGCATCGGCATATTGCGCTCACGCGCACTGACCAGGGCATTGGGCAAAAAATATCCGCCGGTCCAGATGCAGATGTCCGGGCGCCAGTGATCCAGAAACGCGCTGACATAGGTCGCGGTGTCCGGCCCGAACGGATTCACCCAATCGGCACTGCGGGGCAGCATCTCGGCTTCGGTCTGGTTGAATTCGCTGATGGTGATAAGCGCATAGAGCCCTTTGCGCTGGGCCTTGAGCCTGCGCGCCACATCCTGCATGGCGGCAAGCCGTCCATGAGAGGTGGCATGCATCCAGACCAGTTCCCCCTCGGGGCGGGGAATGCGCGATTGCAGAAGTGTCCCTTTGCCCCGCGCCGACAGCGCGCGATAAGCGGCAAGGGTAAGAGAGCGGGCCAAGGGGCTACGCCCGTTCTTCTGACAAGAAGGGGTGTGTGACTGGCGACCCATTCATTTGTTCAATCACGCGGCGCTTGGGTCGCTTGCCCACCACAGGCCGGGCAAGCGACGTCGACGCAGCCTGCGCTGCAGACATGAGGGTTTTCATCGAAGGCGCGGGAAGCGCTCCGCCAAAAACCAAGTGCAATCGCTGGACCATGGGCTTCTCCTGCATGGAAACGTCTCTTGGGCTGGGCGCAACCTACGCGAACGCCCTTTCGGGTCAACCCGCGCGCAATCTGGATACCATTGCCCCGTGAATCGCACGGGAGCCTGCAACAACCCCGTCCGAGCGTGGGTCGGCATTGTTGAACCGCAAGGGCGCGCCGGATTTGTCGGTCACTGCAGCCCCCGCTTCGCGCAGGATCAGATCGCCTGCAGCAATGTCCCATTCCCAGGCGGGAAAGACGGTCAGCATGCCATCGTATCGGCCCTGTGCCACAAGAGCCATGCGATAGGCCAGAGAGGGGCGGTGTGCTCGTTTGAACTCGGGGGCGATGCCGTCCCAATGATGCGCATCCATTGATGAGCGGTTGGTCAGAATGTCGGCTCCGGCCAGATCGGTGCGCAGACCCGGTGTCAGCGGCGCGCCATTCAGACTGGCTCCCTTGCCAGCCTGCGCAGTGTAGAGAAGATCGCGTTGGGGCAGAAAGATCACCGCCGCCGTCACAATGCCATCATGGGCGATCGCAAGCGAATGGGCCCAGGTGCGCGAGCCCTTGGCAAAGCTTCGGGTGCCGTCGATCGGGTCGATGATGAACACCGCCTCGCGATTCAGGCGGTCGGTTGTGTCCTCGGTTTCCTCGGACAGCCAGCCATAATCCGGGCGCGCGCGCTGCAGTTCGGCTTCCAGCATGGCGTTGACGGCCAGATCGGCTTCGGTCACCGGGCCTGCGCCGCCTGGCTTGTCCCAGCTTTGGGCGTCAGGTCCGTTAAAGCTTGTGGCGATGCGGCCGGCTTCCCGGGCGGCGTCGATGAGAAGGTCGAGATCACTCTCCGGCAAGGGTCATCCCTTCGATCAGCAGCGACGGCACAACGCGGGACAGATAGCCGCGCGCGTCATTGGCCGGGATGATGCGCAGCAGCATGTCGCGCAGGTTGCCTGCGATCGTGCATTCATTGACCGGATGGCTGATCTGCCCGTTCTGGACCCAAAAGCCCGATGCCCCGCGCGAGTAATCGCCCGTTGTCGGGTTGATGGTCGAGCCGATCATGGATGTGACCAGCAACCCGGTTCCCATGTCTCGCAACAAATCTTCGCGGCTTGCCGTACCTTGGTCCAGAGCGATGTTCCACGGGCTGGGCGAAGGTGGTCCCGAGGTGCTGCGCGCTGCGTTTCCGGTCGAGGAAAGCCCCAGCTTGCGCGCAGTGCCCAGATCCAGTGTCCAGCTTTGCAAGACGCCATCCGCAACGATATCCCGGCGTGTTGTAGGCAGTCCTTCTGCGTCAAACGGGCGACTGCCGGTGACGCGCGGGCGGTGCGGATCTTCGGTAAGGGACAGCCCCTTTGGCAGCACCTGGGTGCCCATCGCATCGCGCAGCCACGAGGATCCGCGCGCGACAGAGCCGCCGTTGATCGCCGCAAGCAGGTGCCCCACAAGGCTTGATGAGATACGTTCATCAAAAAGCACGGGGTAAGTGCCGGTCTTTGGTTTGCGCGCGCCCACCCGCTGCACCGCGCGTTCGCCTGCGATGCGTCCAATTTCGGCCGGATCGCGCAGGTCGGATTGAAAGATGCGCATATCCCCGTCGTAATCGCGTTCCATCCCGGTGCCTGTGCCGGCAATGGCAACGCAGGAGATCGACCGGCTGGTGCGCTGGTAGCCGCCTGAAAACCCATTGGTTGCAGCAAGGTGCACTTCGGCACCACCATAGGCCGCGCTTGAGGATTGGACCTGAGTGACGCCCGGGATGGCTGCGGCTGCGGCCTCGGCGGCCAAGGCGTCCTCTTGCAATGTGGCGGGGTTTGGTTCCGGCGTGGGATCACACAGCTCAAACCTGTTGATGTCCCAGTTCTGCGCCAGTTGATCAGGGTCAGCCAGACCAAGGTATGGATCTTCAGGGGCTTCACGGGCCATGGCAACGGCCCGTTCGGCCATTGTCTGGAGCGTGGTCGCACTGGTGTCTGAGGCCGAAACATTCGCCTGACGCTGACCGATCAGCACGCGCAGGCCAACATCCAGGCCTTCCGAGCGTTCTGCCTGTTCCAGCGCGCCTTCGCGCACGTCGATGTTCACCGAGGTGTCGCGCACCGCAATGGCGTCTGCCGTATCCGCCCCGGCTTTGCGGGCAGCCGCGAGAAGCGCTTGGGTAATGTCCGACAGGGTCTGCGCCATGCAATTGCTCCGTTCACTTGTATAGTCTGGGAGGTAGCCCTGCCTGTCGCCGCATGCAAGGTGCCGGGCAAAAAAGGAGCCGCCCTGAAAGAGCGGCTCCTGATGCGAATACTTGCGAGTTTACTGGATGCGCTGCCCGTTGGCCAGAATGTGACCCTGCTCGTTGATTTCAAGACGTGAGTTCAGCGTGTCCGGAGCATCGCCGGGAACGGCAAACAGGCCCATCATCATCCGCGCACCACCTGCCTGTTCCTGCGGCAACAGGCCCATTGCAACCAGCTTGTCCAGAAGGCCGTTGCCGCCGACCAGTTGCAACTCAAGCCCGCCGATGGGGCGGGGGATGCCGTCGAAGGTGACCGTATCGGTGTTGTCAAAGCTGAAATCGCCAGTGCCCGTGAGGCTTGCACCGGCAACGCTGACTTCGAGGCCTTCGATCGTCAGCTCTTGCAGCTCACCCGGAGGCGGGCCGTCTTCCATCTGGGCTGCGACCATCGGGTCAAGAATATTGGCCAGAACCTTCATCTGTCCACTGACAGCCAGCAGGATCGTCGCAGGGTCTCGGGGCAGCTGCCCGGTAGGGTCGAAAATGCCCCAGATCAGATCGGACATGGTGAAATCACTCAGTCCAATGGTCAGCCCGAATGCCTGCGGGTCATCCGATTGCATGATCGGGATCAAGAGATCGAAAACCAGTGTGTTGAAGTTGACCGAAACAGGCAGCGGGATACCCGAGCCGGCGACGTTCATGGCGACGTTGTTCTGTTCGATCTCATAGCCAAGACCCTCGGCTCCCAGCTGAAAGCCCATGGATCCGCCATCCGAGGATCCTTCATAACTGAAGGTGTCGACCTCATCCTTAAAGCTGAAGCTGCTGTTGCCCGCTCCAAGCGAGATGACACCGTTCGCGCTGAACCCGGCCTCGATCATCGCAGCCATGTTTTCAGGATCCAGAGCGCCCGGAAGATCGGTTACGCTGTCCAATGACAGCCCCTCCGAGCTGGCATTCAGAAGAAGCTGGCCGTCGGTTTCAGGATCGTTGATAGCCACATCATAGCTGATCTCGCTGGCCTGCAGTTTTTGCGCATAGCTGCGCACATCGCCTCCGGTGACTTCGGTCGAGCCAATGAGGTTCAGAATCGACAGATTGAAGGCAGCGATATCACGGCCAATCGGAGCACCATCCACGACGACATCGGTCAGGTTCAGGTCCACGGATGAGGCGGTGTAGTTATAAGTCATGTCATCCGGATCACCTCCAGCCACCATGCTGAACCCGGTATGGCTGTAAGTGATGGTCGCCTCGAATGGCTCGCCGTCTTCGGTGATCCCGGACACGACAAACGGCATCTCGGGTGGAAACGCGATAGACACCGTGCCATCTGCGTTTTCTGTAAATGACAGATCGCCCATGCGCAGTTCGAACGCGACATTGTCTTCTTCCATCTCCGCGGACATGAGGGTGTTGCTTACGGTCAGGGTGTTGCCTGACATCTGCTCGGTCCCCGAGACCACATAGCCCGTGCCTTCCATATAGGCGCGCCAATCAGACCACACATCCTGGGCCGAGACATCGGCCTGAGCTGCGCCTGCCCCAAAGGCACAGAGTAAAACGGCGGCCGATCCGCGCGAAAAACCGGAAATCATCTCAATACCCTTTCCAATGGATTCACCGCACATCGTCTTGCCTAGAGCTGATAAGGTCAAGGGCCAAGGGCTGGACCTTGGACAGGGATGCGGATTACCACTCTGGCCAGAACAGGCCATATGCAGGCCAGAACAGAAATGAGGAAAGACCATGACCGTTTCAGGGAAAACAGTGCTGATAACCGGGGCCAGCCGGGGAATCGGTGCCGAGGCAGCACGGGTATTTGCCGCAGCAGGGGCAAATGTGGGGCTTATGGCGCGCAGCACCGATAGCCTTGACGCACTGGTGGCCGAGATCGGAGACGCCGCACTGGCCATCAGCGGCGATGTCAGCCGGTACGAGGATATGCAGGCGGCCGTTTCGGCCTGTACCAAGCGGTTTGGCGGTCTGGATATCCTGATCAACAACGCAGGCGTGGTCGAGCCGATCGCCCATATGGGCAAGGCCGACCCCGAGGCGTGGGGCCATGTGATCGACATCAACCTCAAGGGCGTTTTCTATGGCATGCATGCGGCCCTGCCCGTGATGCAACAGGCCGGTGGCGGCACTGTGCTGACCGTAAGCTCGGGTGCCGCCCATGGTCCGGTTGAGGCCTGGAGCCATTATTGCGCCTCGAAAGCCGGGGCCGCGATGCTGACGCGCTGTCTGGACAAGGAAGAACGCAGCAACGGCATCCGTGCCATGGGGCTGTCGCCGGGCACCGTGGCAACCCAGATGCAGCGCGAGATCAAGGCTTCGGGCGTCAACCCGATCAGCCAGCTTGAGTGGTCCGATCACATCCCGGCGGACTGGCCTGCACGGGCACTTTTGTGGATGTGCAGTGCCGATGCTGACGCCTTTGTAGGCGAGGAAATCTCGTTGCGCGATCAGGCGATACGCGCACGGGTGGGCCTCGTATGATCCAGCTCGAGAAAGACGGCGACCTCTGGATCGCGCGCATCAACCGGCCTGACAAGGCCAATTCCCTTACGCACAAGATGCTGAGTGAACTGGCCGATATCGCCGAGGCCGCCGTCGCAGCCCAATGCCTGATCCTGACCGGTGAAGGCAAGGTTTTCAGCGCCGGTGCCGATCTGGAAGAGGCGCGTGCCGGGCTTGCCGTTTCTGATGTCTGGGAGCGGCTCTCGGCCAATATCGCAGCCTTGCCGGGGCTGAGTATCGCGGCTTTGAACGGGACGCTGGCAGGCGGAGCGATGGGAATGGCTCTGGCCTGCGATCTGCGTATCTCGGTGCCCACGTCAAAGTTCTTTTATCCGGTGATGAAACTTGGCTTTCTGCCGCAGCCATCCGATCCCGGTCGTTTGCGCGATCTGCTTGGCCCTGCGCGGGCAAAGCTGATGCTGGTGGGTGGCCAGAAGCTGACCGCCGAAGAGGCGCTGGGCTTCGGACTGATCGACCGGATCGTCGCGCCCGAACTTCTGCTGGATACGGCACGCGAGATCGCAGCCGACGCATTGGCCGCAGAACCCGAATTTGCCCGCGCGATCAAGGCGATGTGTCAGTCCTGATCGGGGTTGCGCAGCCAGGCGCGCGCGTCTTCCAGATGCGCAAGGTCAAACATGCGCAGCTTGGTTGAAATGAAGGCACCTGCGGCCTTGGCCGCCGGGCTCACCCATCCCAAATCCGAGACCACGGCAACATGGCTGAAATGCTTGATGTTGCGCATGTCGAACTTCATCCCGTCCCAGATGACCGAAGGATCAAACCCGCTGAAACTGTCGATGATCTCGACCATTTTCACCGTGCCATGCGTGTCTATAAAGCTCTGCATCTTGTCGATACAGGCCTCGTAATCCTCGCGCGTTACACGTCCATCCAAGCGAATTTCAACCAAGGCATCTTCGGGGTACTCAGCGTATGTCATTGTCATGGCAGGCCTCCTTGCTTGCAAGGCACCACTATAGCGCGGCAGTTGGAGAACCGCCTTGATCCGGCTCAACCTCTGCGTCGTTTACCGGGGATTTTTGACTGAAACCCCGGCGGGCGTCTGGACACCCAACTGACAAACTTGGCGAGTCGCGGGTGCAGTCTCAGGGCCTCGATCGTATTGAAGGAACGTGCAAGGTCCGCCTCGCTGAGCGTGGCATGGATCTCCCGGTGGCAGATGTGATGCAACAGGACCGTCGGTCCGTTCTTTCCGCCTTTCAGCTTGGGGATCAGGTGGTGAAGGCTTTGGGGCACGCCGGGTGGGATCGGCCTGCCGCATAAGGGACAGTTTGGATCGGTCTCTTGAGTGTTCTGCGTCATCGGTGCAAGAACATGCGGCCTGCGGGCGGTGTTTCAAGAGGGGCTTGGGTATGGAATTTGATCTCGCGACGCAGCCGGAAATCGTCCGGCAAGCAGCCAGCTATGGCTTACAGGTCTGGGAACTGGCCAAGGACTGGTTTGTAAGCCCCGCAGCCTGGTCGCAGTTTGCACTGTTGATTGCCGCCTGGGTGCTGGCCGTTCTGGTGACCCGACGCCTGCGCCCCGGTTTGACGCGACTGCTGACCCCGGAAGAAGGCAGCGACACGCTGATTTCCAAAACGCGCGGCTTTTTCTGCCAGATGTTGCCGCTGGTGCTGCCTTTGCTGGCCTTTGGCTTTACCGCGATTGGCGAAAGCGTCGTCCGCTCGATGTTTGAATCCGGTGCCGTGATTGCATTTGGCAAACGCGTGTTTCTCTTTATCGCGGTGCGTGCGCTTGTGCGTGACATCATCACCGATCCGTTTCTGGGGCTGTTGGGACGCTTCGTTTTCATGCCTGTTGCTGCGCTTTATGCACTGGGCCTGCTGGAGGCGGTTCGCCTGTGGCTGGATGGCGTGGTCGTGCCTTTGGGCAATCTGTCCTTTGATCTGGAAGACACTGTACGCTTTGCCATTGTCGGTGGGCTGATCTTTTGGCTTGGGCGGTGGTCGAATGATCAATCCGCCAACCTGATCAAACGACAAGCCGATATGCGCCCTGCCACACGGCAACTGGCGGAAAAGGCAGCCGAGATCGCGATCTTCAGCGTTGCGGGTTTGATCTTTCTCAACATCATGGGCATTCCGCTGACCTCGATCGCGGTGCTGACCGGTGCGATTGGTGTGGGGCTTGGTTTTGGTCTGCAAAAGATCGCCTCCAATTACGTCTCGGGCATCATCCTGTTGCTGGAAGGGCAGGCGACGGTGGGGGATTATGTCGAGCTTGACGGCGGTGAAGCCGGCACAATCATTCGCCTGACGGCCCGCGCAATCATACTCGAGAGCTTTGATGGCCGCTGGCTTGTCGTTCCGAACGAGGATTTCATCATCACGCGGGTGGTGAACTATTCCGATCAGGGGTCGGCCAATCGCTATGAGGCCCCGTTTTCGGTCAGCTATGACACCGATATCAATCTGGTACCCGCGATCGTCGAGGCCGCCGTTGCAACGCATCCCGGCGTCCTGAGTGAACCGTTTCCACCGGATTGCGAGTTGCGCGCCTTTGGCGACAGCGGCGTCGAATTCGCCGTGGAGTTTTGGGTGAGCGGGCTTGACGATGGCCCCAACAAGTTCACTTCGGATGTGCTTTTTCTGGTCTGGAACGCTCTCAAGGAGCACAATATCGAAATCCCCTATCCGCAGCGCGTGGTCGAGATCAAAGGCGGATGGCCCATGGCCAAGGCATGAGCGTTGTCGTCATCGGAGGAGGCCCGGCAGGCCTGATGGCCGCCGAGGAACTGGCGCGCGCCGGGTTGAAGGTGGTCGTGGTGGATGCCAAGCTATCTCTGGGTCGCAAGTTCCTGATGGCGGGCAAATCCGGGCTGAACCTGACCAAGGACGAGGCATTCGGTCCGTTCCTGAGCGCGTATGACGGTGCCGCCGACCCTCTGCGCCCGATTCTTGAGGCCTTTGGTCCGGCTGAGGTGATGAACTGGGCGCGCGATCTGGGTCAACCCTTGTTCACTGGCAGCACCGGGCGCGTGTTTCCCGAGGTCATGAAAGCGTCGCCTCTGTTGCGTGCCTGGCTTGCGCGACTGGAAGGCCTGGGGGTTGAGACCCGCACAGCCTGGCGCTGGACAGGCTGGGAGGATGGCGCGCTGTCGTTTGACACGCCGCAGGGTCCGCGCAGGCTCCTGGCCCAGGCGACTGTTCTGGCGCTGGGCGGCGCAAGCTGGGCGCGGCTTGGATCGGACGGGGCATGGGCTGATCTGCTCAGTGCGCAAGGCATTCAACTGGCCCCGTTTCAACCGGCCAATGCCGGAGTGCGGATCGACTGGTCCACGCATATGCAATCGGTGATGGGGCACCCCCTCAAGGCCGTGGCCTTTCAGGCCGGTGCGGCGCGCACCCGCGGCGAGGCGGTGATCTCGGCCAATGGGCTGGAGGGCAGCGGGATCTATGCAATCAGCAAAGCAGTGCGCGAGGGCGCGGCTCTGAACGTTGATCTGATCCCGGACCTGACTGTGGCGCAGGTTGTCGAGCGGCTGAGCGCTGCGCGTGGCAAGACGAGCCTCGCAAACCATCTGCGCAAGCGCCTCAAGTTGGGAGCTGCGCGCATCGCCCTGTTGAATGAATTCGCCCGCCCCTTGCCGCAGGAACCGGTGGCGCTTGCCGAAAAGATCAAGGCGTTGCCCGTCCCGCATCGGGGACTTGGCGACATGGATGGTGCGATTTCGACAGCAGGCGGAGTGCCCTTTGCCGCGCTGGATGAAGCTCTGATGCTGCGCGATCTTCCCGGGGTCTACTGCGTCGGGGAAATGCTGGACTGGGAGGCTCCGACAGGCGGTTACCTTCTCACCGCCTGCTTTGCCACGGGGCGCTGGGCCGGGCGCGCTATTGCTTCCCGGCTTGGATGAACGCGGCGCGGGCGCGGGCGCGTTTGCCATAGTCCTTGACCGCTTCATTGGTGACGGGAATGTCCATCCCAAAGGCCCAGCCAAGGCAATGCACGGCCAGGATATCGGCGATGGTAAACTCATCGCCCATCAGCCATTCGCCCTGCATCCGGTCAGCCAACCCGTCCAGATTCCGGGCGACCTCGGCTTTGGTCGGGTCGACCACATCGGGCACACGCGCGTCTTCGGGGAAGATAAAGCTGTGCTTGGCGATCAGCCACAGCAGGGCGTCCAGATCTTCATTCAGATAGTGCAGCATCGCATCCAGCCGCGCGCGTTGGATGGTACCTGCTTGATAGCCAAGGCCTCCGTGTTTGTCCGACAGGTAGGTCATGATCGCGACCGAATCCGTCAGCGCCTCGTCGCCCACCATCAGCACGGGGATTTTGCCCGACGGATGATAGGCTTTGGCCTCATCGCTGCCGGGGGCCAGATCGGCATGGGTGTATTCCACGCCCAGTTCTTCAAGCGCCCAAAGGACCCGGAACGCGCGGCTGCGGATACGTCCAACGACTGTGTACATTATATGGTCTCTCTCTGTTTGTTGTGGTTCAGCGACGGCGGCCCAGCATGGCAAGGCGGATCAGCATCCTCTCTGCCAGCGCCATGGCCGGTGCGCTTTGCCCGGCCGAGCGGAGTTGTAGATCAGTATCGGTGATCAGCACCAGAGCGTCTTCCAGCCTGTGCATGCCCCAGGCCTGTGCCTGTCGCAGGACCCGGTCCCGGCGCGGCCCGAAAATCGGCGGGCGCACCCGGCCAATCCCGGCCCCCGGTCCGCCGGGATCGCTGGCCACGGCATGAAGCGTGCGAAAATGGCGCAGCGTCCCGATACACAAAGATACTGCATTGGTACCCTGCGCCTGCAGTTTGCGCAGGACCGGTCCAATCTCGCCCACGCGCGCTTCCGCCACCACGTTCAGGACATCGTCCAGAGCGGCTTCTGTCGAGGCAGGGGCCGACGCCTCGATATCCTCGACTGACAGGGGTGTGTCATCGCCAAGTTTGTAAAGCGCCACCTTTTCCAGCATCTGGCGAAAGTCTCCGGGCCCCAAAGCGCGCGAGTAATCGGTCAGGGCGGTCATGCTGTCATGGGGCACGCCGCGCAGACCCGCATCCGTCAGCATGCGCTCGATCTCATCCCGGCTTGGGGGGTCGTCATAGATACCCACGGCATAGGCGTTGGCATGCCCTTCAAACAGTTTGCGCAGCTTTGACGTGGCCTTTAGCGCTCCGGCCGTCACGATGATCTGAGCGTCGCCGGACTGCCAATCCTGCAAGGCGGCCTCGATTGCGTTCAAGGCCTGGTCATTGGCATCCTCGACAAAGGCGGCCCGCGGCCCGGGAAAAAACCCGATGGCCTTGATCGCATCGACCAAAGGGGCGGCATCCTTGCGCAGGTCTGATGCGGGCATGCGCGTCAGGCGCATCTCTTCTTCGCCGCTGTCGCCGATCAGGGCCTTGATCACTTCTGTGCGCTTCAAGGCAATCCGCATGGGATCAGCGCCATAGATCAGCAGACCTGCCTTGCCCGGATCGGGCTTGCGAAAATAGCTGGCAGCGTCGCGGGCGGAAAGTTTCATGAGGGCGGCAGCGTCACCTGCGCAAAAAGCTGCGTTGTGATCTGATCGGCAAGCATGCGCATGAGCCGCGCACGTGCATCGCGTTCGGCGGCCAGTGTCTGCACCGTGTCACCGGTTGCGGAATATCCGGTGAAATTGTTCACCGTCCCGGTCCAGATCACCTCTTCGGTGGTCAGATCGCTCAGCGCATAATTCACGCGGCCAACCAGATTGAAACGGTTGATGTCTCCGGTGGACGTAACCCCCAGCGCCTCGCTTGCGAGCGCCAGATCAAAACCCAATCCATAGCGGCTTCCGCCCCGGCCCAGACGGGTTTCAAGTTCCTGAACCAGAATATAGCTTTCTGGATCTGCGGGTTCCTGCACGATGACCTGACCCTGCAGTGCCGCCCCTTTTCCGCCCGGTGCATAGACGGGTGTGAACCCGCAGGCCGCCAGCGCGAAGGGCAGGATCAGCAGGGTGCGGCGGTCAAACAACAACATTCACGATGCGGCCCGGAACTACGATGACTTTCTTGGGCGCGGCTCCCTCCAACGCCCGTTGCACAGCGTCTACCTTCAGCGCGGCTTTTTCAACCTCTGAAGCGGGCATGTCCTTGGCAACGGAAATCTCGCCCCGGCGTTTCCCATTGACCTGAATGGGCAGGGTGATGGTGTCCTCGACAAGGAACGCCTCGTCCGGTTTGGGCCAGGGCGCGTTGACGATCAGGCCATAGCCACCCTGTGCGGCCCAGATATCTTCGGCCAGATGCGGGGTCATCGGAGCCATCAACTGCGCCAGCGTCATGATGGAGGCGCGTTTGACGGCATGTCCGGCAGTAGATTTTGCCAGCGTGTTCGTGAACGCATAAAGTTTCGCGATGGCGGCGTTGAAGCCAAAGGATTCAATGCCTTGCGTCACTTCGAAAATGGTCTTGTGCATCGCACGCAACAGGTCTTCGTCACCTTGACCGGGCGTGTCGGGTACCATTTCGGCAATCTTGTCCGACAGCGACCAGACACGCGACAGGTGCTTGTAGGAGGCCTCGGCACCGGCGGCAGTCCATTCCACATCGCGTTCAGGGGGCGAGTCGCTCAGAACGAACCAACGGGCGGTGTCGGCACCGTACTGGGCAATGATATTGACCGGATCAACGACATTTTTCTTGGATTTCGACATCTTGGCCGAGGGGATGATCTGAATCGCCTCGCCCGTGGCCCGGACGGTCTGGCTCTCAAGGTCGACGTCTTCCGGCAGGTGATAGACCGGGCGGCCCTTGTCATCGGTCGTCTGATAGATCGCATGGGTCACCATGCCTTGCGTGAACAGAGCGTCGAACGGCTCGGATGCGCTGGCAGGCAGATGTCCGGTGAGATGCATCGCCCGGGCAAAGAAGCGCGAATAAAGCAGATGCAGAATCGCGTGTTCGATACCGCCGATATACTGGTCCACATTCATCCAGTACGCGGCGTCTTCCATATTGGTCGGCGTCTCGGCATGAGGCGCGGTAAAGCGCGCGAAGTACCACGAACTGTCCACAAAGGTGTCCATCGTGTCTGTCTCGCGCAGCGCGGGCTTGCCACAGGCCGGGCAGTCGGTGTTGCGCCATGTGGGGTGACGGTCCAGCGGGTTCCCGGGGATCGTGAAATCGATCGGCGTGCCGTTTTCGTCATAGGGCAGGGCGATGGGCAGATTTTCTTTCTTCTCGGGCACCACGCCGCAATCATCGCAATGGACGACCGGGATCGGGCAACCCCAGTAGCGCTGACGTGACAGGCCCCAGTCACGCAGGCGGAATTTGGTAACGCCCTGACCAACGCCATTGGCCTCGCAGAAATCAATCGCGCTATCGACGCCTTCCGCCCCTGTCTGGATGTCCTTGCCGGCGAAGCCTTTGACGTAACGCACTTTCTCGGTCTTGGGCGGCACATAGGCCTCGCCACCCTCTTCGGGCCGGGTAAAGCCGTCCTCGCCCGCTTGGGGCACATAGGTAGAGACGACAGGCAGGCCGTAATTGTTTGCGAAATCCAGGTCTCTCTGATCATGGGCCGGGCAGCCAAAGATCGCGCCCGTGCCGTAATCCATCAGGATGAAATTGGCGACATAGACCGGCAGCTCCCAGGCCGTATCAAACGGGTGGCGCACGCGCAGCCCGGTGTCAAAGCCCTTTTTCTCGGCCTTTTCCAAAGCTTCCTCGGTGGTGCCGCCCTTGCGGCACTCGGCATTGAAAGCCGCCAGATCGGCATTGTTCTTTTCCAGTTGCTTGGCCAGTGGGTGATCGGGCGAAATACCCACAAAGGACGCGCCCAGCAGCGTGTCGGGGCGGGTTGTATAGACTTCGACCCGGTCGTGGCCATCAGGCCCGTCAATCAACGAAAAGGCAAATTGAAGGCCACGCGATTTGCCGATCCAGTTGGCCTGCATGAGTTTGACCTTGGCGGGCCAGTCATCCAGGCCATCCAGAGCATCCAGAAGCTCTTCGGCCATATCGGAAATCTTGAAGAACCACTGTGTGAGTTCGCGCCGCTCGACATCGGCACCTGAACGCCAGCCCTTGCCGTCAATCACCTGTTCATTGGCCAGAACCGTCATGTCGACCGGATCCCAGTTCACCACGGCGTTCTTGCGATAGACCAGCTCGGCCTTGAGCATATCCAGAAACAGCGCCTGCTGCTGGCCGTAATACTCGGGATCACAGGTGGCAAACATGCGCGACCAGTCCAGCCCAAAGCCCAGAGGCTTCATCTGTGCGACCATGTCGGCGATGTTCTGATAGGTCCAATCCTTGGGGTGGCCGCCAATCGCCATCGCCGCGTTTTCGGCTGGCATCCCGAAGGCGTCAAAACCCATCGGATGCAGCACGTTATGCCCGGTCGCCATCTTGTAGCGCGCGATCACATCACCCATCGTATAATTGCGCACATGCCCGATATGGATCCGGCCCGACGGATACGGGAACATCTCAAGCACATAGTATTTCGGCTTTTCCGCCCGGCGTACGGCTTTGAAAACCTCTGACTTCTCCCAGGCTTCCTGCCATTTGGCTTCGATCTCGGAGGGGGTATAACGCGCCATGATAGTCTCTGGTCCATAAACTGAAAAAGCCGGGTGAAGCACCCGGCGTTGTCTTAGAGTGAAACTGCAAGGGTTTCTAGAAGCGATTGTCCGCAATGCGCATCTGGCGTGCGCGCGCCAGGATCGCATCTTCGACCGCGCGCGCAGTACCCGCGGCAACAGGGCCGCTGCGCGACTGCAAGGATACACGCAGCGCGCGCGCATCCAATGCGGGATCCGTTACATGAATGGTCGCGCGATATTCGCGTCCACCGCCGGGCGGTTTGCCGTATCCGGTCACGATCACGCCGGTGAACGGGTCAACCGACTGAATTGGCAGGAAGTTCAGCACTTCCAGCGAGGCGTTCCAAAGATAGCGGTTCACAGCAACGGTCTGGTCAGTGGTGTTTGGCCCGAAGATATCCCAGATAGAAGACCCAGTCGTTGATTCGCCCAAGCCACCCGGCGTGCCTTCAGACGGGTCGAACGGTTGATTTGCCCCGGTTGCGTTGGGCCCGACGACCGCACGGTTACCGCATCCGACCAGGACGGTGCACAGAGCAATCGTCAATGTAAGCTTGCCAAAGTGAGACAGTACCATGGATCCGATCCCAATAAATCGCCGTGTATACGTCCTAAACAAGGCAACATGGCTGAGCAAGCCTTTACTGATTCCCAAGCTGCAGCGGAACCGCCTTGAACCGCGGTTTCATCTGCGGTTTATGAACTTCCGACAGATGTGCGCACACATGTGTATACAACATTGTGTTTGGTGACTGTGGCAAAGCTGCACCATCCGGGGCCACATTGTTGCCGGGCTTTGACCCGAGCCTTGCGTCAAAGAAGTGAAAGAGCGAAACCCTTTGGCATACCCGACCGGATTCCCCGGTTTGGGCGTATGAATAGAAAACCGAGGGAAAAACTATGAAAAAGGTTCTCTTCCTGACTACTGCCCTGGTCGCTTCGGCGTCGATGGCAGCAGCAGATGTTCGTATCAGCGGTTACGGCCGTTTCGGTCTGGACTACAACGAAGCAAACAATGGCGCCCATGGCAGCACCACGCTGACCTCGCGTCTGCGTATCCAGTTCGACATGTCGACTGAAACCGATGGCGGTGTGACCTTCGGCGCCCGGATGCGTATGCAGGCCGAAAGCCGTGACA
>NZ_JBASXK010000033.1:0-1570 GCF_049276915.1 Aestuariivita sp.
TCCTGGGATTTGGATTTGCCGCGACATTTGGTGTTTTTCTCGGGCCCATGTCGGCGGATCTTGGATGGGGGCGAGAGATTTTCTCGCTGTCCGTTGCGGTTAAATTCCTCGTATTGGGCATTTCTCAGCCCATCGCGGGGGTGATTGCGGACAGGTATGGCACGGCCCGTGTGCTTGCCTTTGGCGCAATCTGCGCCGGGATCGGCTTTGGGCTGCGGGGTCTGACCACGGATCCGACCGCCTTTGTCCTGACGGGCATATTGGTTGGCGCAGGCATGGGGGCCGCATCGTTTCCCATCGTGATTGGCGCACTTGGCAAGATCGTCAGCCCCGAACGCAGGAGCTTTATCCTGGGCCTTGGTACGGCGGCGGCTTCGCTTGGCATGTTCGTGGCCGCTCCGACTGCGACAACGATGATCAGCTCGATCGGATGGCAAACCGCATTGATCGCCATTGGGTTCAGTTTCGCGCTGATCCTGCCGTTCCTGATTTTCATTGCACGCGTATCAAAGCCAACGGCCTCGGGATCAAGCGTTGGCGATTTCGGCCATGCGCTGTCGGTTGCATTCAGCGACCGCAGCTATCTTTGCCTGTTCTTCGGTTTTTTCGTGTGCGGTTTTCACGTTGCCTTCATCCAGACCCACTTGCCGGCATATGTCGTCGATCTGGGTCTGGCGTCTTCGATCGGCGCGTGGTCGCTTGCGCTGCTCGGCTTGTTCAACATCGCCGGATCCTTGCTGTCGGGATGGTCGGGCCAGAAATACTCCAAGAAACTTGTCCTGAGCGGGATCTACTTCGTGCGGGCGCTGGTCATTTCGGCGTTCATTCTTGTGCCTGTCACCGAGGCCAGCGTTCTGATCTTCTCGGCCCTGATGGGGCTTTTGTGGCTGTCCACCGTGCCGCTGACCATGGGTCTGGTCGCACAGACGCAGGGACTGAAGTTCTTGTCGACACTGGCAGGGCTGGTTTTCCTCAGTCACCAGATCGGCAGTTTCGTCGGGGCGTGGTTGGGTGGGCGCATCTATGACCTTGCGCAGGATTACACGCCGATGTGGTGGGCGGCCGTGGTGCTTGCCCTTTTGGCCGCGCTGATCCATTTGCCGATCCGGGAAGAACCGGGCGTGCTGGCGCGTGCAGAACGCGGGGCTGATGCCTAAACCCCCGGACGGGTCAGGCCAAGGCGGCGCTGCCACCATTCCGGCGTCGTGAGGCGGCCATAGCCGATTTGCCAGCTGTGTTTGAGGCGGGCATAGCCGCGCCAGAAGCTCCAGGAATTGGCCAGCAGCCCAAGAACCGCGCGTCCAAAGCGGCGTTTGGAATGGGTGACGATAAAGAACTGCCCGGCGCGCGCGTCCCAATAGGTCACCCGCGCCGCGCCCCAGCAGGGGTGAAGCTGGCCGCGCTGGCCGGGTTCCAGCACAATGTGATTGCCGTAAAGCCGGAAGAACGGCAGCAGATGACCGTTCAGCGTGATCTGCATCAACCGGCGCATGTGCCTGTTGTCGGGATTGATCCAGCGGCGCGGGCGGGGTGGGCTGGCCCCTTGCGGAATGGGGCGCCAGGCTTCGAC
>NZ_JBASXK010000034.1:0-2028 GCF_049276915.1 Aestuariivita sp.
CCCATACGGCGAGCACTGCCGACAGCACGATGATCGCGAGAACCACGGTCGCCAGCGTCACCAACCAGCTGGAAAAGATGATTTCCCGCGCGCGGCCTATTGGGGTGATGCGCACTGGGATGAGGGCGGCGGCGGATGTCTGATCAGTCATGCGTAGCGGATCCGTGGGTCAAGCAGGACATAGGCGATGTCGATGAGCAGATTGATCACGACATAGATGAGAGAGGCGAGCAAGATCACGGCCTGGATCACCGGATAGTCCCGGCTCAGCACCGCATCGACGGTCAACCGGCCCAGGCCCGGCAGGTTGAACACGCTTTCCGTCACAACCACACCCGAGATGATGAGCGCAAAGCCGATCCCGATCACGGTGATGATCGGCACTGAGCAATTGCGCAGTGCATGACGCATCAGCACCTTATGCTCCGGCAGCCCCTTGGCGCGGGCGGTGCGCACGTAATCGTCGCCCAGGATTTCCAGCATCGAGGTGCGGGTGATGCGTGCGATCAATGCGATATAGAGAAGTGTCAGCGTAACCGTTGGCAATGCGATGCGGTGAAAGAACGGCCCGACACCTTCGCCGATGGGGCGAAAGCCCTGCACCGGAAACCATCCCAGTGACATCGAAAACGCCGAGATCATCAGGTAGCCGATCACGAACACAGGGACCGAAAAGCCCAGCACCGACAGCAGCATCACAAACCGGTCGATCAACGTACCTTGTTTCCAGGCCGCGATTACGCCCAGCGGAACAGCAATGACAACGGACAGGATGATCGTCGTCAGCGCCAGCGAAATCGTTGGCTCCATCCGATCGGTGATCAGGTCGATCACCGGTTGACCAGACAGGATCGAGGTGCCGAAATCGCCTTGCAGCAGTTGGCCGATCCAGCTGAAGAATTGCACGAACAGCGGATCGTTGAGCCCCAGCGAATCGCGAATGGCCTCCAGCTGTTGCGGCGTGGCAGTGTCGCCCGCGATGATCGCTGCCGGATCACCTGGCGTCAGGCGCAGCAGCAGGAATACGAAAAGGGCAACAAACCCCATCACCGGGATCGCAGCAAGAATACGCTGCACGATATAGAGGACCATCGGGACGCCCTTTCAAAACGGTGGGAAAATCCGGCCCCGCGCACCAGCGCGGAGCCGGTGGTTCGCATTACTTCTTGGAGATGTTCCAGAACAGTGGTGCGGGCGCATCAAGTACGCCTTCGAGGTTGTTGGACCACGCCGACGGGACAAAGTACTGACCGATGGGCGCATAGACCGCTTCTTCATAAGCGATCTGCTGGATTTCAGCTGCCAACGCCTGTTGCTCTTCCAGCGTGGGTGCCGTGGCATAGGCCATGCGCAGTTCTTCGAGCTTGGGCACATCCGGCCAGCCGAACCAGCCCCCATCGGGGCCCTTGCCGTTAACCATGTTGTTGACCAGCGGGTTGAACACATCCGCGCCCACCCAGTTGGTCATGAACATGTGCCAGCCACCGTCTGCGATCGACGCTTGGCTTGCGCGCTTGCCCACGAGCGTCTGCCAGTCCATCGCTTGCAGATCGACAACGAAGCCAGCGTCGCGCATCGCTTGTGCGACCACCACTGGCTGCGTGCGCAGCGTGCCCACATCAGTCGGGTGCATGATCACGATGGGCGTCCCATCGTATCCCGCTTCCGCTAGCAATGCCTTGGCCTTCTCCATGCCGTTGCCTGCCGTCAGCGTCTCTGAACCTACGTCAGAGGCCAGAGGCGTGCCACAGACGAACATTGCACCGCACAGATTATACAGATCGGGATTGCCCACCAGCGCATCCAGCACGTCCTTTTGATACACCGAAGCGATAGCCGCCTGACGAATCTTCACATTATCCATCGGCGCGTTCAGTGTATTGGGCCGCATGATCGTCTGAAATCCCAGCGCGTTCTGGTTTCTGACCGTCAGATCAGGGTTGGCTCCGAGGATCGGCAGAAGATCGGACGGGGGGCTTTCCCAGTAGTCGATCTCACCCGCCTGTAGCGCGTTGAACGCTGTCTGGT
>NZ_JBASXK010000035.1:0-6244 GCF_049276915.1 Aestuariivita sp.
ATCGCGGCCGACATCATCACCGCCGCGCTGTTCCAGACCAATTTGACGATGGAGGTTCATGCGACACCCCCATTCGTCTCACGCAACCGTTCAAGTCGATGTCGCTCCAGATCCCGTTTGAGATCAATCTGGCTCTGACCCGTTTCACGATCGATGTGGCTGCCATCGCCATGGCGAGCCTTTGCGATCAACGCATTTGCGATTTTGCCTTGCACTTCGAGCATGGCGTATTGCGCCGATGCCCCCACCAGCGGGGCCAGATATGTGGACAAAAATGGCAGCCAGTCCTTTGGATGGATCACGACGATCTGTTCGACCAAGGCCAGCGGCGTCTCGATGATGACAAACATACCGGTCATCGCACTCGGCCAGAACCGGATCTCGAGACCTGCACTGCACAGACCCGCCTCCGTCAGCAGCCTGTACTCGCACTCGAGCACACGCTCAAAGGCCCGGTGCCAGTCGACGCGTTCGGTCTCGCTGATACGGCAGGCTTCATGATACCAATCGGGCAGGTCAACGTCGTGAAACCGCCCGGCCTCATAGACGCGCAATGTGTCGTAGCTCATCTTCAATTCTCCTCTTTGGGGTTCGGGGATGGTGATTGGTGCAAGTCGACGGGAGCCACCGCGTCCAGACGCGCAGCCAGCACGTCGAGCGCAGCCCGGCGCTTGGCGAGCACCGCCTGCATGCTGCTGGCCAGGCGGGATGTCAGTGCATCAAGGCGATCATGCTGAGCAGCTTGCCCATCGAGCGGCGCTGCGATATCGCACTGGGCAAGTGGTCCCAGGCGGTTGGTCAGCCAGGCTTCCGGATCGGGAATGCGGGCGAGGTCGACACGGGCAGTGCGGGCGCGATGGCCGGGTCCCTCTGGGCGGTACGTCACCTTCACAGAGGAAGGGGACATTCTGCTATTATAGAGACTCCTATAATAGCCATTTGTCCCCTTCCTCTGGGTATCCTTCTTGGCGGCCTCGCGAGTCGGCCAGAATTCCGGAAAGCAGGTGGCCCTGTCGGCGGCATTCTCGAGCACGATGCCCGTGAGTGCCATCAGGTCGCGTCGGGCAGGCCGGAGATCTGACCAGGGGAGCAGCGCGTCCACGGTGACCGGCAGGACGACATCCGTGAGCAGGTCGATTTCCAGTGGCGTGTCTGCAGTGCGGTTGACGCCCCTGCCCCGGCCAATGGCCTGGACCAGTTCACCCTCGCAGATGCTCCAGCGTACGGCTTCCGCGATCGGGTCGGCATGCGTTTCCATTGCCAGTGGCGCGGTCCGGTCGCCTGCGAGGCACAGGCGGCGTTCTGCCATCGGATACCACCAGCCCGCGTCCTTCGGGTTTGGCATGGGTTGCCGACCGGTCAGAGCCATGGCGAGAAGCTCCACCGTGCGCGGTGCGGGCAGCGTGCGCCCTATGACGATCATGCCGCCGATCCCGCCCCAGCGGTCGAGCCCGCTCAGCGCGTTGTAATGGACCGCCTCCACGCGCGGCGGCAGACCCGCGGCGCGAAGCACGTCGATTGCCGCCTTCTGGCCCACGATCAGAAGGTCGATCCGGGCATCGGGTTGATGGCATTGCTGTGCCCGCAGCGCAATCCAGGCACGGAGATCCCGCAAATGGGTTTCGGCGGCCTTGCGATCGCGGTCCCGCGCATCTGGTCCCGGCGTCAGCGCGCGCGCCGAGGTCGGGCTGCCGGTCACCTGCCGGACGCGCACATGGAGTTGACGCGCGGCGACCGGTGCGCCGATGTCGATCTTTGGCAGATAGGTCTGCACAAGTTCGGGCCTCAGTGTCGCGTCGAGATGCAGGATCGGTGCCTCGGCCGCCCAGCCCGCGCGCAACCGGCTGCGCCAGCGTAAACGCAGCGCCCGGACAGAACCGGATTCCGTTCGTTCGTGACCCAGATCCGCTCCGGCAGCATCATGGCCGTTCTCCAATGCCTCGGCGAGGATCAGCCAAAGCGTGGCGCTGCGGCCCGGCGGTGCCCACGGCTCGCCTCTGGGAGGCAGGACCTTCTCGATGCGCTTGCGCCGTTCCACCGTTGGCATGCCCGGCAGCAGACCTGCATCTCGCATCCGGCGGCGTTCCAGCGTGGCGGCGTGGCGGCAATCCTCGGGCGTGAGCCCAACCGCTTCCAGCAGGCCCAGGCGCAGCGGACCGGGCTCGGTGACCCGGAGCGCCTTGCAGATGCGACTGCGGGCATCGACGAGCTCGGCGGTGGCACCGACATCGATCTTGCCCTTGGCCCCGTAGCAGACCAGCGAGGTTCGCCCCGGCTCCAGGCCGTCCTGGGTGAGCGTGGCCTTGCCCTCGAGGCCGCGCAGGCCCGACTGCCAGAAGGCTTCGTCGATCACGAGCAGCCCGACTGTGCCGATGGCCTCCGGCTTCATGTGAAAGAGGCTGTCATGGGCGCAGACGATGACATCGGCGGCTTGCGCGAGCGGTTTCTGGCGCTGATAGCCGCAGACGTGGAACTGCCCGCAGAGGTGTAATTCGCCGTCACGCTTCACTTTGCAGCAGCTCTGCTCGATCGGAAGTTCTACCTCAAGCGCGTCGAAGGTCGCCTCCGTGTCGAGGCACATCAGCCGGTCCGGGTTCGTGGGCCCGGGATCGGGCGCGGTGCGGCCTTTCCACAGCATGGCGTTAAGACCGATGGCCTGGAATGCCGCGACCTGTTCAGCACCCAGATCATGGCGCGGGACAGCGTAGACCACCTTGCGACCGCCGAGATCCCCCGAGGCAATCAGCTCGGCAATAGCAGTTCGCGTGCGCGAGGTCTTGCCAAGCCCGACATCGACCGGCAGGCCAAGCATCGGGGGCAGCGCTGCGCGCGCCATGATGTTGAAATCCAGCGGATCGCGATCCTCGTCTTCGTTTTGCGCCGCCTCGCGGGCGGCTTCCACGGCGGCCCAGTAGTCCGGCAGCTCTGTCATGAAGCGCGCGATGGCGTCAGCAAGGGTGGCGCGGGCTTCCTCTGGCGTCAGGACCGGTGCGGGATAGGTCGGTGGTGGCGGCGGGATCTTCGCCGCGCGGGTAACGAGCGCCACGACAGCCTCAGGTCCCTCGTCGCAGAAAAGATCATTGGCGTCGCCAGCGGCATCGGGCACGGCCAGGCGCGCGTCAACGGCAAGCGCCGCCTTGCGCGCGGCCTCCACGCCGGGGTTCGTGTCGCGGTCGGGCTTGGTGTCATTGTCGGCGACGAGGACGAGGTCGGCCTCCGCGAACCGCGCGCGCAGTGTTTCGGCCACCGGACGCAAGTTGCCCGCGTCCATCGCGGCGATGATGGTGTGCCCGGTTGCCATCGCGAGGCTGGCACCTGTCGCCCAGCCCTCGCAGATCAGCAGCGGTCCGGAAGCCTCGGCCAGCGGCGCAGGCTCCGCGCCCACCACCGCGAAATGCCCCCGTTTTGCGCCACCCGCCAAAAAGCGCTTGGCCCCGTCGGGAGTAATGGTTTCAAGGCTGTGCAGACGCCCGTCGATATCCTGCAGTGGGACGAGCAGTTGGCCACGATTATCCATGCGCAAGGCGAGAGGGACGACCTGCTTGGTGATGAGATAGGTGTGATCGTCCGGGGCAAATCGCGCATTTGCCCAGATGCGCGCAGCGCGGGCGGCGGCGACATCGGCAGGCGAGATCGTCGGGGTGTTTTCTGCGGTCACGCTGGCAACCCGGGGAGGTGGCGCAGGTCTATTGGCCGGTTTGCGCCGTGACCTCTCCTGCTGGCACTTGGGCCGTGGGCCCGTTGTCATGCCTATACGATCAGCGATCCAGTCATTGGCATCGCTGCGACGCATGCTGAGCTCGCGAGCAACCAGATCGACGAAACAGCCGCCCTCACCCGTCTCATGGTCGAACCACATGCCCGCCTTGGCACCGGCGATCACAACCGAGAAGCTGCCCTTGCGACCCCAGCGCCATTCCTGAGGGCTCTTGAGACTCGGCTGGCCCAGTAACTCGACCGCAAGGTCTTGCACCCGCATGCGCAACTCAGCATCGAAGGCCTGCCAGTCCCGGGCGCTCATGGCCGCCCCCGCAGAACGGGCGCATGCACGCCGGTCGGCCGGAGGGCCGGGGCAGCATGGCGCAGGAGATGGCGAAGAGGAGCGGACACGGGGCAGCACAACCGGATGAGGGGTGTAGTTGCCCTCGTTTCTGCCGCCCTGCAGGCCACCTCCGCGACGTTGAAACCGGTCCGCCCGGATTTTGGCCACGACGCCGGAAAGGGGTGAGACCTTCCCGTAATGCATTGTAAACATGAAGGATAAAGGGTGGACCCCAGACGCCGAAACCGCCTATTCTCGAGCTGGCGCAACCACGCAGCGCAGTGGTGGGGTGACCCCTTGTGAACACGAATCAGGTGAACGGTTCCACCCACTCAAGGCCTGTGGCGGAACGGCTGCCCCCCCCAGCCAAGCACCTTCGCCACTGGAAGCGCTAGCCTGGAGCTTCAGGATGATGAGCGAGGTGCCCTTGGCCGAAACCGTTGGGGCCGACAACGGTTTGCAGGGACATCACACGGCCGCGACAAGACCGTCATAGGCAGTGTTGGAACTGCCAACAGTGCTCAGACGTTTCCAACTCGTTTGCGCGATGAATGAGGTTCATCCGGTGCTTAGGTTCATTGGCTGCTCACAGGCTGCGGACGCATGCCCTACTCGGAGCCCTTCACGACGATCCTGCGCAATTCCGCACGCGTCAGTTCCTCGCCACGCTGAAGTCGTCCATCAAGCGCAGGACGCAGGATGCCAAGATCAGCCGCACTTGCGGTTCAGGCCGCCGTCTTGGATCTGGTAGCGGCGCAAACCGAGTTCTGACGCCCTGGTAACGTTGACAGGTTAAACCTTACTTCGTCCGTGGACCGCCACCTAACCCCGCGACCGGACCGCATCATGTTCATCGGCCAGAGGCCGCAGCCCATCTGCCGCAGGACCCGCCTCTTGATCGGCTTTGCGCCACCGCACCGTATCGACTGCAAGGTCGGACACCTTGTAAGTGAAAAGCCGTTGGCATCGTCAACGGCGTTTCTTGGCCATCTGTGTTAACCATCTGTGTTTGTTCGATACCAAATCGCCCGGCACCAGTACCGCGTCATCCCCTCTGCCGCAGATCCGGCCCAAGCATCCGCTTGGCACCGCCGCGTTGCGCAGACGGCAGCCGGATCAGCGTGGCCATGGCGTCAGCAAGCTTTTTGGACACCGGTTCTCCCTCAATCTGCTGCTCGAGAAACCAGTCCATCAGGCATTCCTTCTTGCTCTGGTTTCCCGGCGCAATCCCAAAATGCGCAATCGCAGCCTGCATCAGCTCGAGATAAGGCGTCGTATAGGGTGGCACCTCCGCACCATCGGCAGGGCGGACGACTTCGGGCACGTAGTCCGGCCAGATCGCTTTCACAAGAAAGCGCGGCATGCGGATCTCGATGAACTCCCAGTCGCGTGCTGTAAGTCGATCATAGTACGGAGAATACTGCCCCTCTCGCCATTGCTCCGGACGAATGCTGGTGTGGTATCCCGAATGCAGACCGAAACCGCTTTCAAGACCCTCAGCCCAACCAGTTCGTGTCTCGGTGAAGCGACCTTGCGCAAGCAGGTCTCCGTCCCGCAGCGCCACGAGCAAGTCTTTTTGCGCCTCTGCCTTCCAGGCCACCGTTGGATCCTGCGGAGGGTTCCAAGTCTGATATGCCGGCGTAGACTTCGGCGGCAGCTTTGCCGCTTCGACCGCACGCCGCGCGACCGTCACATTCTGCACATGGACAAGCGCCTCTGCATAACTCAACTGGGTGCGATCGAGCGTCTGCAGCGACATTGGCGGCCTCGTGATTCATCCGGAATTACCCGAACATAATGGGAACATTGGACCCGTTCAACCCTTTCCGATGCTGCGTGGGTGGAAGGGTTCACCCTTTCCGGCAAGTGATGGGCTGACCGGTTCCAAGGTCGCAGACAGCAGTACAATCGGGCACACAAGGGTCATGATGTACGATCCAAAACCCAACCGCTGCCCCAACCCGCTTCACCCCGACCGCATGACGGCGCACGAGCGCCGCACCGAGCTATATGGCCTGCTAGCTAAGGCCGTCGTGCGCCTCATGGACAGCGATCGCGAACATCTATGCCAGAATACTGGAGACAGTTCGCTACACTTCCCGCGCAAACAGAGCGGTACTGCAACTCCAACTCAGAGGAGATCTGCATGACCACATACGAACCCGTCCTGGCGCGCTTGGCCGCTTTGAAAGCCATGTCTGT
>NZ_JBASXK010000036.1:0-46688 GCF_049276915.1 Aestuariivita sp.
TCCGGCAGGTCCGGGCTGAGACGCTGGACTGTTTCGATCCACCCCGAGCGCCCCGCAACCTGCCGCGCCCGACCTGCGAACTGTCCCATCTCTATGTCTGGCAGGACGGGACGTGGGTCGATGCAACGACCTCTGCCGAGTGATCATAAAGCAAGGTTATTGCTCTGATTTTGCTACGATAATCAGCCTCTCAGAGCGATTGTGATCGTGCCAAAACGATGCAACTCACCAGAAAGGCCCAAGCCATGACCAGCCCGACCGCCACCTTGATCGCCGACTTCCACAGCGCTGCAAAAGAGATCGAAGCCCGCCTCGCGCCCAGCGCCTGCGCCACGATCGCCTCGCATAACTGGATCGTCATCGACGACTTCGGCGCCCTGAAATTCGAGCTGACGCCCGAGGGCGGGAAGCATCGCGCCACCTGCACAGACTGAACAGCTCTGGCGGACCATAAGCGATGCAAGCCTTGCGGTAATCCCGAACTGTGCTCATGCCGCGCATCTTGAAAAGCCAGATATTTTCAATCGTATCATCGGTGACTTCCTTATCGGGTGACGCGCGCGCTTCTGCCCGAGCTCAAGCCATATCGAAGCAACCCGGGGGCAAAATCCCCTGCAGGCTTTCGCGTTGGCATCCTCGTCACCAAGACGTTAAGCGTGGTGCCAAGCGCATCTGACACTGTGACAAGGAAGCCCTGAACCTTTTCTGTGTGCTGCGCGAGGCCGCCTCTGAATCAACCGCACAAGGAGCTGACATGGAGTTGGATCTGGCTTGGGAGTTTGTCGCAGATACGGTCATGGGCGGCGTGTCGCAAGGCAGCGTCACGGCTGCCGATGGGAATGCCGCCCGCCTCATGGGAGCGGTGTCGTTAGAGAACAATGGTGGCTTTGTTCAGATGGCTGCGAACCTCAATCGGCAAGGCGGGCTTGTCGATGCCAGCAAGTTTCTCGGGGTGACGTTCAGAATGCGGGGCAACGGCGAGCGATATGATATTCGCCTGCGTACCGATGCCCTGATGCGACCTTGGGAGTCGTTTCGCACTGAAGTGGTTGCCCCGACAGATTGGCAGACGGTGAAGATACCGTTTTCTGACTTCCAGCCGCATCGGACTGCGGCAACATTCAACCCGGCGCGGCTGCGGCGCGTTGGTGTTCTGGCCATTGGTCGTGCGTTTGAGGCTGATGTGTCGATCGCCGGTTTCGGCTTTTACCGGTGATCCGACGCGGCCGGGTGCGGCTTGGTTTGCCAGCCCGCATGCCTCATGCGCTTCGGTGATGCAGGATGCGTCCGATTGCGTTCATCAGGACCTGCGCCGCCAGAATCGAGGTCGATCCTGTCGGATCATAATCCGGAGCCACTTCGACCAGATCCAGCCCAACGATATCGCCACGTTGCGCCAGCCCGTCAATCAACTCCAGCACTTCATAGTACAAGAAGCCACCATGGCTTGGTGTCCCGGTTCCGGGTGCGATCGAGGGATCAAAGGCGTCGATGTCGATGGTCAGGTAATACCGGCTCCGCGCAGGAATGCGCGCAAGCATTGCGTCTATGCCCATCGCCCGGACATGGCGCACCGATTGAATGTCTGACCCCATGCTGCGTGCATCGGCATAGCCTTCGCGCGCGGTCGAAGAGACATTGCGTATCCCGATCTGGCTCAGACCGGTGACATAGGGTTTTTCAGCGGCCCGGCGCATGGGGTTGCCATGACCTATGCGTACACCGTGCCGCTCATCGACGAAATCCAGATGGGCGTCGATCTGCACGACATGGATCGGCTCCTGCTCGTCAAAGGCGTTGATGCAGGGGATATTGATGGAATGATCCCCGCCGATCACCACCGGCAAAGCACCGGCCGCAAGCATCTTGCGGACACCATGTTCGATATTGGCATGGCTGCGCAATGTGTCGGTGTGAATGATGTCAGCATCCCCGATGTCCACGATGGTGACCTTCGAGGGATCCAGATAGGTGACATCGTCTTCAAAATCATAGGCCCCGGCATGGCCGAAGGAAAACAACGTGGACGCCTCGCGAACCGCACGTGGCCCCATCCGCGCTCCCGAGCGCCATTGCGTCCCACCATCAAATGGCGCGCCCATCACCGCCACATCCGCGCGTATGGCATCCCAATCCGATACATATGGATACTTGCCAAAGGTGCAGATGCCCACAAAGGGCAGGTTCAGTCGCCCACTGTCGTATCCATGTCCTGCCATTTCTCAGACCGCCGCCAATAATATGATGTTTGCCATGCCCCAGAGTGTCATCTGGTAATGGGTGAATTGTGCACCTTCGTGGCAGAACCAGTAGCAAAAGTAATTGCCCACCACCAGAAAACCTGCCCAAACGCCTGTAAACATCGTGGCACCCAGCAGTGCAAGGCTGCGCCCGGTCTCGACCGAGCCTGTGCCGATCATGGCCATCAGCAGTCCCAGGACACCGGCAAACAACACGAGACATGTCAGCAGTTCCGCAATCACAACCAGCTTGAACGCGGCGCGTTGGATACTGCGCGTATTGATCGCACGATGGGCGATGCGCGCATATTCCTCGGGGTATTCTTGGCGCATCCGCTCTATGGACATCACCTGCGCGGTGTAGAGCTCATTGTTCTCGGGATAGCGGATGTTGTCATAGACTCCCGTTGCCAGCCAGGCGGCAATTGCACTGATGGACACGGTTTGAGCAATCAGAACGCTTGTTTCGAACATGAGGGGCCAGATGAGCAATAGACAAAAAAAGGGCCACTGATAACAGCGGCCCCTTCAGATGGTTGGATCAGGTCCAGGCCAGTGCCGCCGGATCGATTACGAACGAGATATGATGCCCGCCACCCACAAGGTTGTTCTTGGTGTGGTTATAGAGCGAGCGCCAGTAAGGCTGGATCGTAACCGCATCATCCTGAAGAATCGCCTCGCCCTGGGCCATCAGCGCACGGCGCGCCTCAATGTCGGAGGTTGCCAGAGCTTTTTCCAGAATTGCGTCGAACTCGGGGTTGGCATAGCCGAACTCGTTCCAGGCTTCGCCCGAACGATAGGCCAGCGCCCAGATCTGGACACCCAGAGGACGGTGGTTCCAGTTGGTCGAGCTGAACGGATACTTTGTCCAGTCGTTCCAGAAGGTCGAACCGGGCAGAACTGTCCGTTTCACCTTGAAGCCCGCATCCCGCAGTTGGGCCGCCACCGCATCGGTGGTGTCCTTGCGCCATGAGTCGTCGATGGACTGGATTTCCATTTCGAAATCTTCCATGCCGGCTTCTTTCAGCAGCGCCATCGCGGCTGCCGGATCTACCTTGCGCGCGGGCAGTTCGGCATATTCCGGATGCATCGGGCCGACATGGTGGTTTTCGGCAGGAATGCCGCGACCGCCATAGCCCAGTTCCAGCAGGACGCTATTGTCCACGGCCATGGCGATGGCCTGACGGACGCGTTTGTCCGCATAGGGCTTCATGCCGTCCACTTCGGCCAGTTGGTTGGGACGGATCACGATCGTGGCCGCCGTGACGATCTCATGCTGCGTCCAGCCATCAATCGTTGCCATGATGTCGATGAAATCGCCATCCACCGAGTAGAGCATGTCAACTTCATCGGCCTCGGCTGCGGAGACCCATGCCGATGGGTCCGTTCCAAAGTCGACAAACTCGACACGGTCCATCCATGCGCCATTGCCGGCGTTCCACCAGGTGTGGTTCTCGTTGCGCACCAGCACACCTTTGACGCCAACTTCGAGGCTCTCGGGCAGGTAGGGGCCGGTTCCGATCGGATTGTCCAGCATCCGGTCCGCGTCAAACGAGCTGTGGACGATCGCGGCGGGATAATCCGCCATGCCGGGGATCAGCGAGATATCGGGTTTCGGCAGCATCAGCTTTACGGTGTGGCTGTCCACGACCACAATGGAGCCGTCCAGAGCTTGGCCGGTTGCGTCGTCGACCAGAACCGCCATACGGCCGGCCATCGAGTTGCCCTCAAGGTTCTTGTCGCACCAGCCGGCGATGTTGCGGGCCACGTCTTCTGCGGTGAAGTCGTCGCCATTGTTCCATTTGACACCCTTGCGGACGTTCAGAGTGTATTCGGTGGCGTTATCGTTCACCTCCCAGCTTTCCAGCAATCTGGGCGAGAAGGTGCCATCGTTTTCGTAGAAAACCAGATACTCCAGCCAGCCATTCGAGAAGTTGGCGATCTGTGACCAGTCATAGGTGCGCGGGTCTTTCAGCGCGCGGACTTCCTGCTGGATGCGCACTGTGCCACCCATTTTGTGGGCCGCGGCATAGGCAGGCGCGGGCATGCCGATCATGGCATAGGCTGTGGCGGCGGTCGCTCCAAAGGCGCTGGCCAGAGCCAGAAACTCGCGGCGGTTGACCGGGTCAGTGCCTACCTTGGCGGCGCTGTCCACGATCTCTTTCGGCAGTGGTTTGCCGGTGCGTGTGTAAAAGGTCATCGTCTTCCTCTCTGTTAGACTGGGATGCAGGTTTTGAGTCCTGCCTGTTATGTTATCTGTGTTGTAGTTCGGGAACCGAGCGTTCTTCACGCTGCGCTAATCCGTTCGCTCCGATTTACTTTGACGTCAGCCTGTCAATGTTTCCGAGGAAAACACACAAGCCCATCAGATTTCTGCGCCCACCGTAGTTGCAAGAGAGGGTAAGTTGCAAGGAAACAGGTTTTCTCCCAAGTGTCATCACCGACAATCCAAGGTTCAAAAGAGACACATGGACTTTTTACATTGCGAGACCGTTGCCTTCATGGGCGACCGAGAAACCCTGCAAGGAACGTATAGAACCATTCGGCTTGTGCCGCGTCATGGGTGTACATGAGCTTGTCCTGCGTTGCGCGATCCTGCGCGCCGGGTTGTTCATAGGTCGCGGTTTTTTCGTTTTGCCAGCGGCGAAATCCCTCGATGGTTTGTTCCGGATGGAACTGAAAGCCATAGGTTTTTTCACCAAGACGGAACGCCTGATTCTCATACTGCTCCGAGCGCGCAAGGTGCACGGCACCTCTGGGCAAATCAAACGTGTGAAAATGCGACTGCGCGACATGCAGCGGACCGGGCATGAAATCCGGATCAGCCCCTGTTGGCGTGACCTCACAAAAGCCGAACTCATGTCTGCCGTGATCGGGGGCTCCGGCCCATTCGCCCTGATGAAACGCGATCATCTGCGCGCCCTGACACAGACCCAGCATTGGTATGCCCGCATCCAGCGCCGCACCAATCCAACGGTATTCTTCGTTCAGGAACGGGTGCAGTGCCGCGTCATAGGCGTTGTACATGCCGCCGTAAATCACGGTGCCTGCGACATCATCCGTAATGTCCCCGAGGGTATCGCCCGCGAAAGGTTTCCGGATGTCGGCGACGAAGCCGACCTCTGTCAGGTAGTTCACGACCCGGTCGTCATTTGGCCCGTGGCCATGGCGTACAAGCACGACACGTTGAGTCATCGGTCATTCCCTTCAAAGAATTGATCATTGCGTGGCCCTGAAGAGAATATCCGTGCCAGAGATTGTCCCGAAACACTTTCAAACAAATCCGAGTCGGGCAAGAGTGGTGCGACGCGAAACTGATGGAGTTCCAGATGAAATCCCTTGCCCCCGCCTCGATCTCGGCCCCCTTTGCACGGTATTCCCACGGGATCGAGCTGCCGGCAGGTATGCGGATCGTGCGCACGTCCGGGCAATTGGGGCTGGCGGCGGATGGGTCGGTGCCCGAAGATCCGTTTGATCAGGCGCAAATCTGTTTCGGCAATATCTCGGCCATCCTGGCCGAAGCGGGCATGGGCGCGGCAGATGTCATCCATGTGTCGGCCTATGTAACGGATCGTGCGCATATGCAGGGCTATATGGCTGCCCGGGATGCATTTCTCAGCGCCTGTTCTGATGACCAGCTTCCTTCGTCCACGCTGGTCATCGTGTCAGGCTTCACCCGACCTGAATTCAAGGTCGAGGTCGAGGTCTGGGCGGCAGCCGAATAGCGCGCAGGATTTGCGGCAGGGCAACACTCTGCGACCCGACAACAGCCATTCTGCAGGCCGCTCGAGGATCACGGCTCGTTCTGATCGGGATGCGCGCGCTGAAAGGCAGGATGCGCTTCGCAGGCCTGAACGGCAGCCATCGTGTGAGGCAGATCTTCGATCTCGGCCCCCCAGCGGCGGGCGTTATAGACCTGCGGCATGAGGCAGATATCGACCAGTGTGGGATTGGACCCACAGGCAAAGGGCGTCTGTTCATAGGCCGAAAGCAGCGCCTCGAAGGCGATCATGCCGGGCCGGATGAAGCGGCGCATCCACTGCGCGCGCATATCGGGGTTGCCCGTTATCTCGACCGCATAGGCTGCAACCTGCAGATTGCAGACCGGATGGATATCCACGGCTATGGAGTGGGCAAGGGCTTGCATCCGGGCACGGGCAGCGGGCTTTTTGGGCAAAAGCCCCAGATCGCGGGTTTGATCGAGATAATCGAGGATCGCGAGGGATTGGGTGAGGCGCAGACCGTCAATCTCAAGCACGGGCACAAATCCCTGAGGATTTCGCGCCATGTGCTCGGGTGTCTTGTGCACGCCCTGGGTCAGGTCGATCGGGATCGAGGTATAGTCCAGACCTGCAAGGTTCAGCGCGATCCGGCAGCGATAGCTGGCCGACGACCGCCAGAAATCATAAAGTGTGACCTCACTCATCCGAATAGCTCCTTGCGGTGACCATCAGCTCTTTCAGGATGGTCGGGTCGCCAATCTGGTTGGCCATCATCAGGACCAGCCGCGCATTCAGAGCGTGACTGGCGGCTTCGCTCAGGCCGTCATGGGCATCCATCAGGGCGTTGTAGACATCATCCTGATTGGGGCTGAGGCGATCTGGATACACAGTCATGCGACCTCCTGTGGTGTTTGAGCCATAGCGCGTTGCATGGCCATCTGAATGTCATTTGCGTCCGGCCTTGTGAAGGCTGCGCAGACATGGCCGTCGGGCCGGAAAAGATAGGCCATATTCGCCCCGTATCGGCGGATTGCGTGATTGGCCTTTGCGGTGAAGCAGGGATAGTCGGCGCGCTGGTTGATACCAATCCGCGCGACGCCCTCGACCTCGGGCAGAGCGACATCGCCAAACCCGACCAGCGTGAAGCGCCCCTGCACATGTTCGATCAACCAGCTGTCGCCATCCGGCCCGGTCAAAGGCGCGTCCACCGCAGCGCGGCCCGGGGCAATCGGGGCAATGCCGGGAGTTTGCAGCGCCGAGTGTTCCAGCGAGCACGGCACAGACAAACGGCCTGAGTTCAGCAGCTTCTGCGCAAATGGCTGGTTATGCGCCAGACGCAGCGTTTCGGCGCGGAACAGGCCTTCGATCGGCGTCTTTGGCGTCATGAAATTCGTCGCGCGCGAGGAATTGAGGATGTTCTCGGCCGACCCATGGCTGCGTTCGTCATGATAGCTCTGGATCAGCTTTCCGTCTGCCTTGCCCTGCAACAGAGCGGCCAGTTTCCAGCCCAGATTGTCCACGTCCTGAATGCCACCATTGCCTCCGCGCGCGCCGAAGGGCGACACGACATGGGCGCTGTCGCCGACAAAGATCACCCGGCCATGTACAAACTGATCCAGCTTGATGCAGCGGAACTTGTAGACGCTCATCCAGTCCAGACGGAATGGTTTGTCGCCCACGATGGCTTTGATCCGGGGAAGGACCTTTTCTTCGGTGGCCTCGGTCTGCGCATCCGCATCCACATCCAGTTGCAAGTCGATCCGATAGATGTTGTCGGGCTGCATGTGCAGCAGCGCGGATTTGCCCGGATGAAAGGGCGGATCGAACCAGAACCAGCGTTCCGGGACCGCGTGGTCACCGAACGGGCTGTCTTCCATCTCGATATCTGCGATCAGGAACTGCTCCTGAAAGGTCTGCCCCTCAAAGCTGAGTCCCATGCGTTCGCGTGTCGCCGACCCGGCCCCGTCGCAGGCGATATACCAGTCGGTCTCAAGGCTATAGCTGCCCTCGGGCGTGTCCACGGTCAGACGGACGTGATCCCCCTTGTCTTCATGGGCGGTGACCTTGTTCTTGAACCGCAGGTCGATCAGGTCGTGAAACTCCTGCGCGCGTTGGATCAGGTATTCTTCGACATAATACTGCTGAAGGTTGATGAAGGCGGGGTATTTGTGTCCATCATCCGGCAGCAGGTCGAAGGAGTAGACCTCCTCAGAGCCGTGAAACTGACGGCCGATTTTCCAGGTCACACCCTTTTCCAGCATACGTTCGCCCACGCCCAGCCTGTCAAAGATTTCAAGCGTGCGCTTGGCCCAGCAGATCGCGCGCGAGCCGACCGAAACGACATTGTTGTCATCCAGAACCACCGACTTGATTCCGCGCTGGGCCAGGTCGATCGCCAGTGCCAGGCCAATCGGGCCTGCACCGATGATCGCGACCGGGTGGCGCGGTTCGGTTTCCGTCAAGCCCGGAGGGGCGATGAACGGATAGGGGGCGTAATCATAAGCCATCGGAGTATTCTCCTTTCTTCAACTTACGCATTGTCCATATTGCGGTGCCGCCAAGGAACAGGGTCGACACGCCGATCACTTCGAACATGGCCGGCCGGCTGGGCAGGCCGCGATAGAACACTCCAGCGCACATCAGAGCCAGACCCACCAGACTGAAACCGAGGTGGAATTGCAGATCACCTTTGGTGGGGGCGTATTTGGTCATCTCTGCGCGCGCGCCATCCGCTTCTGACTGTCCTAGGACTGCAACGCTTCCCACATCTCGATATCGCGCTGGGCGGTCCAGATGCGGGGGGTGTCGATGCCGCGTGCCTCGTCATAGGCGCGCGCGACGTTGAAGGGCAGGCAATGCTCATAGATCGCGTAATCGGCGAATTTCGGGTCACATTCGGCGCGTACCGCGTCCCATGCTTCCTTGAGGGTGCCATTGCGTGCCGCCACTCTGGCGGCTGGGCGATAGGTGCTTTCGACAAAGTCACGGGTGTTTTCTATGGCTTTGTTGACCATGTCGCGGCCCATCAGCGCGTCACCACGGCCCGGCGCAATCGCATCGACATCAAAGGCCTTGATCTCATCCAGCGTGTCGCCCCAATCGGAAAAATGCCCGTCTCCGCAATAGCAGGCCGAGTGGTATTCAACGATATCGCCGGTGAACATGACATTCTGGTCCGGGACATGAATGACGATGTCGCCCGCAGTATGCGCGCGGCCCAGGTGCATCAGGTCCACTCGGCGGTTTCCCAGATAGATCGTCATCGTGTCGCTGAACGTGGTTGTGGGCCAAGTAAGCCCGGGAATGGACTCGTGCCCCTGAAACAGGCGTGGAAAGCGCTGGAATTCACTGTCCCAGTCTTCCTGTCCGCGTTCCACCACCATCGCGCGGGCCATATCAGACATGACGATCTGCTGCGCACCGAAGGCAGATGCGCCCAGTACGCGCACGGCGTGATAATGGGTCAGCGCCACATGGGTGATCGGTTTGTCAGTCACTTCGTGGACCTTCTCGATCACCTTGTTGGCAAGGCGGGGCGTGGCCTGGGCTTCGACGATCATCACGGACTCATCGCCGATGATGACGCCCGAGTTTGGATCGCCCTCGGCCGTGAAGGCCCAGAGGCCTTCCCCGACCTCGGTAAAGCTGATCTGTTTCTCGGCCATGTCACCTTGTGACGCGAATGCTTTGCTCATTGTTCCATCCCTTGTTTGTCGCCATCCCGATCCGGCATGACCTTTACGGCGATCTGCGCCGGTGTAGTTTTCAGTGCCCGGGCCGTCGCATCGGTCCGGTGATTGCGACACCCGGACCGCGCGATGCCGGCGATGTTTTCGGCAGCGTTGCGCGCACATGTCTTTTTGAATTGCGCCAGCTCCGAGTGATCGGGCGGGTTCATGTGGTGCATCGGGGCCGTCCTTCAGCGTTTGTACGGATCGTCCAGCGCGGGCAGCACCGTGCCGGTGCAGTCCCCAAATCCGATGCGATATCCATCACCCTCGGCAAAACCCTTCAGTGTCAGGGTATCGCCATCCTCGATAAAGCTGCGCTGTTCGCCAGTGTCGAGTGTGAGCGGCTCTTTCCCGCCCCAGCTGAGCTCAAGCAATGACCCGCGCTCGGGCTTGGTCGGGCCTGAGATTGTGCCGGACCCCAGAAGGTCGCCTACGCTCATCGGGCATCCCGAGCTTGAGTGATGCGCCAGCTGTTGCGCGGCAGAGTAATAGAGTTGCGCGTAATTCGTGCGAGCAATGGTGGTCGCGGCCTTGCCCTCGGGTGCCATGTCCACCGCCAGCTTGATGTCATACAACATGGGTCCGACATCCTTGAGGTGATCCAGCAGCTCGAATTCGCGCTCTGGTGCGTTGACCCGGAACGGCTCAAGGGCGGCCTTGGTGACAATCCACGGGCTGATCGAGGTGGCTGTTGCCTTGGCCTGAAACGGGCCCAGCGGCTGGTATTCCCAAGCCTGGATGTCACGGGCGGACCAGTCATTCAGCAGGACATAGCCAAAGATCATGGTGTCGGCTTCCTGCACGGTGACGGGGCCGTCCGAATGCATCCCGACAATCGCGCCCATCTCCAGTTCGATGTCAAAGCGACGCGAAGGCAGGAAGGCCGGAAGATCGTGATCGGGTGATTTCAACTGGCCCCAGGGTCGACGGATGTCGGTGCCGGACACGACCACGGAAGAGGCGCGGCCATTGTATCCGATCGGGATATGCAACCAATTGGGTGGCAGCGCATTTTCGGCACCGCGGAACATCGTCCCGACATTGGTGGCATGATGGCGACCTGCATAGAAATCCGTGTATTCACTGACTGCAAAGGGCATGTGCAAGTCTGCATCGGCCATGGGCACCAGCAAGGGTTCGACCCGGTCGCGTTCAGCGGAGCCTTCGGCCAGCAAGGAGGTCAGCCTTGCGCGCAGCGCGGCCCAGACGGCAGGCCCTTCTTCCATGACTTCGTTCCAGAAGGGGACGTCGAACAAGGGGTATTCGGACAGGGTGACGACCCCTTCGGCCTCGGCGGCCTCCATGTCGAGGATCATGTCACCGATGGCCACACCGGGGCGCGGATCGGTTCCTTCGGTGGAAAAGACACCATAAGGCAGGTTGTTCAGCGGAAAGGGGTGGTTGGGCGCGTTGGCGCTTTCCACCCAGCTTTTCATCAGGGGCATTTGTACTTCCTTTGGGTCGGCGGCGCGCGGCCCCGCCATGCGGGAGGGTATGTCGGGCGAGGTTCAACCCCGCCGCAACCATTATTTCTTGCCGGGAGTGCCGTCGAATTTCTTTTCGAGATCCGCCCAGCAATCGATGTAGTCGTCCTGCAAGGGGGCCTCGTTCGCGGCAAAGCCGGTCAGGTGCTGCGGAAAGCGGGTCTCAAACATGAAGGACATGGTGTTGTCCAGCTTGTCGGGTTTCAACTCGGCATTCGAGGCACCCTCGAAGGCGTTCTTGTCCGGCCCATGCGGCAGCATCATGTTGTGCAGGCTCATGCCGCCGGGAACAAAGCCCTTGGGCTTGGCGTCGTACTGGCCATAGATGTTGCCCATCAACTCGGACATGATGTTCTTGTGATACCAGGGCGGGCGGAAGGTGTCTTCCATCACCATCCAGCGTTCGCGGAAGAGAACGAAATCAATGTTTGCGGTTCCTTCCACCCCGGATGGCGCTGTCAGTACCGTAAAGATCGACGGGTCCGGGTGATCGAACAGGATCGAGCCGACAGGGCAATATGTACGCAGATCGTATTTGACCGGCGCGTAATTTCCATGCCAGGCGACAACGTCGAGAGGGGAGTGGCCGATCCGCGTTTCATGGAACTGGCCGCACCATTTCACGGTGACGCTGGAAGGGGCATCGCGATCTTCAAAGGCCGCCACGGGCGTTTTGAAATCCCGGCGATTGGCCATGCAATTGGCCCCGATCGGCCCCCGGCCGGGCAGTTCGAATTTCTGGCCGTAGTTTTCGCAGACAAAGCCGCGTGCAGGCCCTTCCAGCACTTCGACACGATACACCAGACCACGCGGGATGATCGCGATTTCCTTGGGTTCCAGATCAATGATTCCCAGCTCGGTGGCAAAGCGCAGACGGCCCTCCTGGGGCACGATCAGCAATTCGCTGTCGGCGGAAAAGAAATAGGCATCCTTCATGGAGGCAGTGACCAGATAGATATGGCTGGCCATGCCGACCTGTGTGTTCACGTCTCCCGCCGTGGTCATCGTGCGCATCCCTGTCAGCCAGGTCAAAGGCGAGTCCGTGTGCGGCACCGGATCCCAGCGATACTGGCCCAGGGAAATCACGTCAGGGTCCACATGCGGCGCGGATTTCCAGTAGGGAAGATCAATTTTTTCAAAGCGATGGGTGTGCTTCACGCTGGGGCGGATGCGGTAACACCAGGTGCGTTCGTTCTGGTGGCTTGGGGCGGTGAAGGCGGTGCCGCTCAGCTGTTCGCCGTAAAGGCCATAGTTGACCTTCTGGGGACTGTTCATGCCCTGGGGCAGGGCACCGGGCAGGGCCTCGGTTTCGAAATCATTGCCAAAGCCGGGCATGTAGCCTTCGGTCGTTCCCGTGGGCGAGCTGGCCTGGACAAAACTATGTGGGCTGGTGGGACGGTTCATCTGCGGTTCCTCCAAATCTGGTTGCGTTCGTAATAGTTGATTTTGTAACTAACAAGACGGAGGTGCCGGAATGCGCGAAAAAGATGACTTGGACCTGCGGCTTTTCCTGCCGTACCTGCTGAACCAGGCGGCGGAAGAAAGCTCATTGATGTTTCAGCAGGTGTACAAAAGCCGCTACGGGATGCTGCGCACCGAGTGGCGTGTGTTGTTCCATCTGGGCATCTATGGCGAGTTGACGGCCAAGGAAATCGGCGAGCGCGCCCGCATGCACAAGACCAAGATCAGCCGGGCTGTGCAGAAACTGAGTGACCGGCGGTTCCTTGTACGCAGCCGCGATGAGGCGGATCGGCGATCCGAGAAACTGTCCCTGACGGCGATGGGGCGGACAGCCTATGAGGATCTGCGCAAGGTGGCCGAGGATTATGACGCGGCTTTGACCAAGCAGTTCGCTGCAGAGGATGTGAAACGCTTGCGCGAGATTTTGCTGGCGCTGTCCGGGGCGTGACAGGCGCAGACCCTGTGACATATCTGTGGTGCTGCACAGCCCACTACGTATCGTCAGCGGTATGGGGGCTCTGCCCCCGGCCTGCGGCCTCCCCCGGGGGATTTGAAACCAGAAAGAAGCGGTGGCGTGTTCAGATATCGACCGTGACGCCGGGAAGTTTCACGCCCTTCATCATGTCCCGCAATTCCTGACGAGCCGCGATGTTGGAGATGTTGAGGTTCTTCACGCCGATATCGCGCAGATCCAGAAGCGTGAGCCCGCGTGGGAAGAGCTCGCGGAAGATCACGCGCTCGGAAAAGCCGGGAACGGTGCGAAAGCCGATGCGCGAGGAGAGCATGTCTATGGCGCGCTCCATTTTTTCCTTGTTCACCATGCGCTGAGTGCCGAGGCGGTTGCGGATCACGATCCAGTCGATGGGTTTGAGCCCGGCCTGCGCGCGCAGCTGGCGCGCGTTCCAGACCATTTCGGAATAGACCGAGGGGCCAAGGATCTTTTCGCCCCGCGAGTCGATGCGCGCCAGCAGATCAAAGTCGATGAAGCTGTCATTGAGCGGCGTGATCAGCGTGTCCGCCAGAGAATGGGCCACCTGGCTGAGCCGGGTGTGCGAGCCGGGGCAGTCGATCAAAATGAAGTCGCTGTCGGGTTCGAGCCGTGCCACCGCAGCAGAAAGGCGGTGATCATAGATGTTTTCGCCTGGCTTGAGTGTCGAGGCATCGATCTCGGGCAGGTCGTGAAAATCCAGACGCGGCAGGTCGATGCCGGATTTCTGGATAAAGGTGCGGCGGTTCTCGATATAGCGGCTGAGCGTGCGTTGACGCAGGTCCAGATCAAGGCAGCTGACCTTGTGACCCAGCCGCGACAGGGCGCTGGCCACATGCATCGACACGGTCGACTTGCCTGCGCCACCCTTCTCATTCCCGACGACGATTATATGTGCCATGCCCGATCCTTTTGGCCGCCTCTTGGAGGGCGGTGAAACATGTTTGAAACACTATATGTTGTGTCGCTCATCAAGGGAAGCGCTGTTGCGCGCAAGTGCCCGGTATTGTGACATGGCTGCTGCTAAAGAGGGCGGGCCCGTGCCGTGCGTTCAGGGCCTGCGCCTTGCGGATGCGCCTGCTTGCGCAAAGGTCCCGCCATATCGCCTGCACATATGAAAAAACGCCGCGCAGGCTGCACGGCGTTTTCAGTTTGCCAACACAGGCGGGGTTTAGAAGCCCAGGCCTTCGTATTTCTTCTTGAACTTCGACACGCGGCCACCGGTATCCATCAGACGCGAGTTGCCGCCTGTCCATGCCGGGTGCACTGTGGGGTCGATGTCCAGCGACAGGGTGTCGCCTTCGGCACCCCAGGTCGATTTCATCTGAATTATGGTTCCATCGGTCATCTTGACGTCGATGAGGTGATAATCGGGATGGATCTCTTTTTTCATCGTGCCAATCCTTACGCGTCGGCGCCCTTGAGGGGCTTGTAGGTTGAGTCTTCTGCGATACGGGCCGATTTGCCGCGACGCGAGCGCAGGTAATACAGTTTCGCGCGGCGCACACGGCCACGGCGCACGACTTCGATGCTGTCGATGTTGGTCGAGTAGAGCGGGAACACACGTTCCACGCCTTCACCGAAGGAAATCTTGCGAACGGTGAACGACCCGGCGATGCCTTTGCCGTTGTTGCGCGCGATGCACACACCTTCATAGTTCTGGATACGGCTGCGCGTCCCTTCGGTCACCTTGAAGCCGACACGGATGGTGTCACCGGCTTTGAAATCGGGGATGGTTTTCCCCAGGGCGGCGATTTGTTCCGCCTCGATCTGTGCGATCAGGTTCATCTGATCATCTCCTATACTGGCTCGTGGTTGATCCACGAAGATTTGCGTGCCTCAGAGCTCTTGGTCTTCACCGGGTCCGGCCCATCGGCCGCCCGCCAGAGATGCAGGTCATCATTCCTTGTCTATCGGTTTTCCCGCTGCACATTTTGGGTGAAGAAGCCCGGAGCGCGCGGTCTGACAAAACCAAAAGGCCGGAGCCGCACAAGCGATTCCGAACCTCTGGGGTCGTATAGGGCCAAGCACGGATGCGATCAAGGGCTAAGCGGAGGGGTGGTGGCGGTCGGGCTTTGGTGGTGCCTGACACCGGGCCCCGGAGACAGGCAAGGCAATACGGCGAGGTCAGTCCTGCTTCCTGGAGGTGTAGCGCTCCCAAAGGTCGGGGCGGCGTGCCCTGGTGATCTCTTCGGACTGCTGGCGGCGCCATTCGGCGATCTTTTCATGATGGCCGGACATCAGGATGTCGGGGATTTCGTGACCGAGCCATTCTGCGGGACGGGTGTATTGCGGATGTTCCAGCAGCCCGGAAGAAAAGCTTTCTTCCTGTGTCGAGGCGGCGTTGCCCAAAACCCCGGGCAGCAGGCGCACGGTGGCATCAATCAGAGCCTGCGCGGCAAGTTCGCCGCCGGTCATCACGAAATCCCCAAGCGAGACTTCCTGGATTCCGTAATGCTGGATGACCCTCTCATCGAGGCCTTCAAAGCGGCCACAGATCAGGGTGACCCCATCGTTGCGGGCGAGATTTTGCATCAGTTGCTGATCCATCGGGCGGCCACGCGGGCTGAGATAGATCAGCGGATGATGGCCCTTGGCCCCGCGTCGGGCCTCGTCGATGGCCGGGCCCATGACGTCGGCGCGCAGCACCATGCCGGCACCACCTCCGGCGGGGGTGTCATCCACATTGCGGTGTTTGCCGATGCCATGCCGGCGCAGGTCTATGGTGTCGAGTTGCCAGAGCCCCTCTTTCAACGCCTTGCCGGTCAGGCTGAGTCCAAGGATGCCCGGAAAGGCTTCGGGGAACAGCGTGATGACGGTGGCTTTCCACACGCCATGCAGATCCGGCGTATCGGTCATGAGGGCGCGCGGCTTGACGCTGACGCTGATGGATTTGCGCCCCTGGGCGCGATTGGGGGTATCTGTCATGGCTGCGCTATACGGGGCCTTTGCGCGCCTGGGCAAGGATATCCTGCTTGACGGCCTTGAGGGCGGTCTTGTTCTTGATGGTCCGGTTGGCCTTGAGCAGTTCGGCCATCACGCTGTGATCCGGACGGCGATTTGCCGGATCGGGGCGGGTCATCCGATCGCGCAGATCCTGGGGGACTTCGCAGATATCAAGCAGGCGGCTGGCGGGGCCAAACGTGTCATCAAGCGTTTCTTCCAGCCGAGACTGAATGACTCGGCCCGACACCGCCCCGGCGACTTGCTCGATGATGCTGTCGAGATCGGCGGCGCTGCGAAAACGGGTGGCGAATTCGTCGAACTCCATCGTCATTGAGGAGGATTTCACATGTTCCGAATAGGCGCTGGCCAGCCAATCATCCGGATTGCGGGTGGTATAGAAGAACACCAGTTCCGCCTGGGGAAACACCAGTTTGACCCCGGCGGCCATATCGACCGCCAGATCAACGGCGGCGCGATAGGTCGGCACGTTGGGACGGCCCGGCAGATGACCCGACAGCTCTTCCGCCGACAGGCACAGCACGCGGCGGCGCATGGGCGGTTGTTCATAGAGGAACGAACCGAAACGATTGTGGAATTTGGCGCGCGAGAGCGCATCGCCGTAACCGGAAAAGCCGCGCGCGGCGCTGACCAGATCCTTCATGCCCGGACGCAGCACGCTGCGCATCACGCTCTTGAGCAGTGGACGGTTCAGTTTGAGCGTTTGCTGTATCGAGGTCGTGCCGGTCTTGTGAAACCCGGCATGGATGACGACACGGCGCGGCATCCTCAGAACAGCCCTTCTGGCGGATCGGCGACGATGCGTCCCGAGACCAGATCGACCGTTGGCACGGCCTCGAGTGTAAAGGGCAGCAAGACCGTTGTAGACAGCGCCGGGCTATGCAGTTCCAGCAAGTCTCCGGCCCCATGGTTCTGGACAGATTTCACATATCCAAGTTCCGCACCGCCGGTGTCGACCACCTGGATGCCGATGAGGTCTGCGTGGTAATACTCGTCATCAGGAAGCGAGGGCAGCTGGTCGCGGCGGGCATAGAGCTGCACGCCCTTGAGGGCGTCGGCTTCTTCTTTCGTCAAGACGCCGGCGATCCTGCCCGCGAAGCCGTTCTTGATCGGGCGGGTCAGGCTGAGTGTGAAGCTTCTGCTGCCATCCTCATTGGAAAGCGGGCTGTAATCGGCAATGTCGGAGGGGGTGGCACAGAAGCTTTTCAGGCGCACTTCGCCGCGCACGCCGTAAGAGCCGCCGATTGCGCCAACGCAGATCATGTCAGATGTGACCATGCGATTTCATGTCCCTGTCTTCAAACAACCCACCAAGAAACAGCAGGTATCCATTAAACGGCGCGCGTCAACCCGGGCGGGTTGCAATCCGTGTGCAATCTGCGGCGCGCAAACGACAGGAGGCAGCGCGGTGACGCTGCCTCCTTGCGAAACACACACGCAGGCGCGTGCTTATCCTGCGGTTTCTTCTGTTGCTGCTTCTTATGCGGGCGCTTCTTCTGCAGGCGCTTCTTCGGCCGGGGCTGCGGCGGCTTCAGCGGCTGCTGCTGCCTTGGCGGCCTTTTCTTCGACGCGCGCTTTGGCTTTCTTGCCGGGCTCGCCTTTCAGAAGGTTCGCACGCTCTTTTTTCTCAATAGCGCCAGCGGCTTCGAGGAAACGCGCGACGCGGTCGGTGGGCTGTGCGCCCTGGTCCAGCCAGTACTGAACGCGCTCCATGTTCATCTTGACGCGCTCTTCGCTGTCCTTGGCGAGCAGCGGGTTATAGGTGCCCAGTTTCTCGATGAAGCGGCCATCGCGGGGCATGCGGCTGTCGGCAGCAACGATGCGGTAGGATGGGCGTTTCTTGGACCCGCCGCGGGCCAGTCGGATTTTCATAGCCATTGTGAGTTTCTCCTTTGAATGGCGGTGTCGAGGTGGGGTTGGCCCAGCCTCAGGATTGGTGTCTTTCGTGGTGACGGATCACTTCGTCGATGACGAAGCGCAGGAACTTCTTGGCAAATTCCGGGTCCAGATTGGCCCGCTCTGCCAGGTCTTCGAGCCGTGCGATCTGGGCCGCTTCGCGGGCGGGATCGGACGGGGGAAGGTCGTGTTCGGCCTTGAGGCGGCCGACGGACTGGGTGTGCTTGAAGCGTTCACCCAATGTATAGATCAGGATCGCGTCGAGCCTGTCGATGCTTTCGCGATGCTCTTTGAGCAGGTCGGCGGCGCGGGTGGTGGTGTCGCTCATGCGGTGTCTCCGGCGGGCAAAAGGGGCGATGCACAGGCTGTACACACTCCGTACACACCCCGTGCATACGCGCGCCCTGATTGGTGAGGGTCAGTCAAGCGCCCATCCTTTCGGTTTGAACAGCGGATCGGCATAATGGGCGATCTCCATGTCGATGCCATGGGCCAGTTGCGTGTCCTTGAGCTGGGCCGGCGAAGGATGGCGGTAAACGGCGTCATTGCCGTCGATCGAGGCCGCCTCGGCGTCCTTCTTGGCACCCAGCCGTTCGGCAAGCCGGATGCTGTCGAGGTTCTTGGGGTCGATATAGCTGACCGCACCCTCCCAGCCGTTGCGATAGAGATAGGCCCGCGCCGCATGGGTCGCTTCCAGCGCATAGCCGTGGCCCTGCGCGCCGGGCCAGATCACCCAGGCCAGTTCTGCCTCGGGCCACTGGGCAGGTTTCCAGCCACCGGCCATGCCATAGGTCTGATCGGTTGCCTTGTCGTGGATCATCCACATGCCATAGCCGCGGATCATCCAGTGGCCGATCTCGGCGGCATAGAGCATCCAGCTTTCATAGGCATTGAGCGGCCCGCCCATGAACCGCGCGCGATAGCTGGTGAACGTCGCTTTGAAGTCCGGATAATCCTCGGGCTCGGGTCCGCGCAGGATCAGACGGCGGGTTTCCAACGTGGGGATGGTCACGGAGGTCATGCGTAAGCCTCTACCGAGCCGTCATCATCGCTGTTCAGAGCCTCGGGGCCGGGATGGCGATAGAGATCCATCGCCCCGAAACGGGCATGGGTGAAGCGGCCATCGAGGCTGGCTCCGAGGCGGCGCGCCACGGCAGCGGATGCCTCGTTGCCATCGGCCACGAGGCTGATCAGCGTCGTCCAACCCAGCACGTCATAGGCATAGGCGCGCGCGGCGGTGGCGGCTTCGGTGGCATAACCCTTGCCGGTCGCATGTTCGGCCAGATCCCAGCCCAGTTCCTGTTCGGGAAACCCGTCCGGGAACCACAGACCGGTCATGCCGACCCATTTGCCTGTGTCCTTTTCGACGATCGTCCAGCGGCCAAAGCCTTGCAGCAGCCAATGCCCGGCTTCCATCGCCAGCGCGCGCCATGCCAGTTCCGCCGTCAGCGGGCCGCCCACGAATTTCGCGTGATCCGTGGCATAGAACGCGGTCATGGGCGCAAAATCCTCAAGGCCGGGCGCGCGCAGGACAAGACGCGGGGTTTCCAGCGTCGGTATGACGAAGCTGGTGGTCATTGCGCCACAGCCTCTGCGCGCAACTGGCGGCGCATGGCCTGGGCCTTGGGCGTTGCGGGCCGTATTTGAAGCAAGAAGAAGGGGCGGGTCATTTCTTTTTCCCGAAACCCGACAGGCCCGGAGGCAGGGACATGCCGCCGCCCAGACCGGGCAGTTTGCCGCCCATCTGCTTGGCGGCTGCTTCCAGCGCCTTGGGATCCATGCCTTGCGCCATGGCGGCCGGGTCCATGCCGCCCTTGCCCATCATCGCTTTCATCGCCTGTTTCATCATGCCACCTTTGCCCTTGCCGAGCTTTTTCATCATGTCCGACATCTGGCGGTGCATCTTCAGCAGCTTGTTGAGGTCGGACACTTCCATGCCCGAGCCCTTGGCGATGCGCTTCTTGCGGCTGGCCTGCAGCAGTTGCGGGTTGGCGCGTTCGCGTTTGGTCATGGATTGGATCAGGGCGATCTGCTGGCGCAGGATCTTGTCGTCGAAACCCGCGTCCTTGACCTGGGCGGCCATCTTTCCCATGCCGGGCATCATGCCCATCATGCCTTCCATGCCGCCCATCTTGATCATCTGTTCAAGCTGCATCTTGAGGTCGTTCATGTTGAACTGACCCTTGGCCATGCGGCGCATCATCTTTTCGGCCTGTTCGGCCTCGATGGTTTCCTGTGCACGCTCGACCAGGGCGACGATGTCGCCCATGCCGAGGATCCGGCCCGCGACGCGGTCGGGTTCGAAGGTCTCGATGGCGTCCAGCTTTTCGCCCAAACCGACGAACCGGATGGGTTTGCCGGTCACCGCGCGCATCGAGAGCGCCGCGCCGCCACGACCGTCGCCGTCCATGCGCGTCAGCACGACACCGGTCACACCGATCTTGTCGTCGAATTCCGTCGCGACATTGACCGCGTCCTGGCCGGTGAGCCCGTCCACCACAAGCAGGGTTTCGCGCGGATTGGCAACGTCGCGCACGGCTGCGGCCTGTGCGATCAGTTCCTGATCGATATGCAGGCGACCGGCCGTATCCAGCATGTAGACGTCATATCCGCCAAGCGAGGCCTGGGTCTTGGCGCGCCGGGCGATGGCCACCGGGTCTTCGCCCTTGACGATGGGCAGGGTGTCGACGCCGATCTGGGCACCGAGGATCGCCAGTTGCTCCATCGCCGCGGGGCGATTGGTGTCGAGCGAGGCCATGAGGACCTTCTTGCCCTCGCGGTCCTTCAGCCGTTTGGCCAGTTTGGCGGTGGTGGTCGTTTTACCCGAGCCCTGCAGGCCCACCATCAGGATGGGCGCGGGCGGGTTGTCGATCTTCAGCGCGCCGGGATCATCGTCGCCCCTGAGCACATGGACCAGTTCGTCATGCACGATCTTGACGACCTGCTGGCCCGGTGTGACGGATTTGGTCACGGCCTGGCCGGTGGCCTTGTCCTGCACGGCCTTGACGAAATCGCGCGCCACGGGGAGGGAGACATCGGCCTCGAGTAGGGCGACGCGGACTTCGCGCAGGGCGGTCTTGACGTCGTCTTCGGAAAGCGCGCCCTGTTTGGTCAGCCGGTCAAAGACGCCGGAGAGACGTTCGGATAGATTTTCAAACATGTCTCGGTCTCCTTTGCCGGTTGTCATGTGCCCCCATCAGATAGGCAGGGACGGTTCAATGCACAAACGCCCCCACGGGCGCAACGCGCTGGTGGAGGGCGATCCCCTGTCTGGAGGGGACCGGAAGAGACAGGTCTTCCGGATGTGAGGCGGCTGATAGAGGGCGCGGGGGCGCGAGTCAAGATATCGGGTTGGTTTGCTTGGTCGGGCGGCGGCGCGCGATCCGAGGGGGGCCGGAAATGGTTCTTGCCAAGGCGAACGCAACGCTGGATGAATCCTGGTATGTGTGAGCACGCGCACAGAACACGGGTGAGGTTTGGATGGACAACTGGGACGAAGTCAGAACCGCCTTTCAGGTTGCGCGCAAGGGCACTGTCAGCGGCGCGGCCGAGGAACTGGGCGTGCATCATGCCACGGTGATCCGCCATGTCGATGCGCTGGAGGGGCGGTTGGGCGTCAAGCTGTTTCAGCGCCATGCGCGCGGCTATACTCCGACCGAGGCGGGAGAGGATCTGTTGCGCGTCGCCCAGGCGACGGAGGATCAGTTCAACCAGTTGGCGGGGCGGATCAAGGGGCGGGGGAGCGATGTATCCGGCGAGCTGGTGGTGACCTCGCTGGATTCGCTGGGGCCGTTGCTTGCCCCTGCGCTGGCGGCGTTTCAGAAGGCCCATGACAGTGTCATCGTGCGATATCTGACCGGCACGCGTCTGTTTCGGCTGGAATATGGCGAGGCGCATGTGGCGATCCGGGCCGGGTCGGCTCCGGATCAGCCGGACAATGTGGTGCAGCCCTTCGTCACGATGGCCATGGGGCTTTATGCCAGCCGCGACTATGTGGAGCGATATGGTGTGCCCGAGTCGATCGACGCGTTCGCGCAGCATCGCTTTGTCGATACTGACAATGCCAGCAGTCGCGCGCCCTTCAGCCGGTGGCTGCGCGCGCATGTGCCTGTCGAGGCGATCAAGTTTCGCTCGACCGATGACCAGGCCTTGACGCAGGCCGTTCAGGAAGGCGCGGGGATCGGGTTCGTGTCGCTGTGGGAGGCGGCGGGTTCGCCGGATCTGGTAGAGATACACCCGCCACTGGATGAATGGGCGGCCCAGCTGTGGCTGGTGACGCATGTGGATCTGCACCGCACGATCAAGGTGCAGGCCTTTCTGGCGTTCCTGAAAGACTATGCACGGGACTGGAAGACATGAGCCCTGCCCTGAAGGGCCATGCGGCCATGTTGTTGTTCTCGGCGCTTGTGGCGGGGTCGTTTTCGCTGGGATCCATGGCGGCGAACGAGATCGCGCCGGCTGCGATCAATGCGGCGCGATTTGCGCTTGCGGCGGTGGTGATCGGCTCTGCGGCGCTGGCCATGGGCACGCTGAACAGGGCGGCCTTTGCCGCGCCCTGGAGGTACCTTGTTCTGGGCGGGCTGTTCGCGGTCTATTTCGTGCTGATGTTCGAGGGGCTCAAGACCGCGCCGCCGGTAAGCGCTGCGGCCGTGTTCACCCTGACGCCGATCCTGGCGGCGGGCTTCGGCTATCTGCTGATGCGCCAGATCACCACGGCGCGCATGGCGCTGGCCTTATCGATCGGGGCGGCGGGAGCGCTTTGGGTGATTTTCCGCGCGGATCTTGCGGCGCTGCGCGCCTTTCGGATCGGGCAGGGGGAGTTCATCTATTTCTGGGGCTGCGTGGCACATGCGCTTTATACGCCGATGGTGCGCAAGCTGAACCGGGGAGAGCCTGCCGTGGTCTTTACCTTCGGCATGCTGCTGGCGGGCTGCGTTATCCTGACCGCCTGGGGCTGGAGCGACATCCGGGCCACGGATTGGGCGAACCTGCCTGTGATCGTTTGGATCACGCTGGTTTACATAGCGGTCTTTGCCTCATCGGCGACATTCGTGTTGTTGCAGTTCGCCACCCTGCGGCTGCCATCGGCAAAGGTGATGGCCTATACATATCTCACGCCCAGTTGGGTGATCCTCTGGGAGATCGGCCTTGGCAATGGCGCGCCGCGCGGGCTTGTGCTGGGCGGGGTGGCGCTGACGATCCTTGCGCTTTTGCTGCTGCTCAAGGACAGCGAGGCATAGGCGGGCCCTTGCGGCTCAGTCGTCGTCGGGCTTCAGTTCGATTTCCAGAAAGCGTTCGAAGGCATCCAGATGCACCGCTTCGAACTGGCCAAAGCTTTGCATCCAGATCGAGGCGTCCCGCATGGCGTCCGGTTCGAGCTTGCACCATTTCACGCGGCCGCGTTTGTCCTGGCTGATCAGGCCTGCACGGGTCAGGATCGTCAGGTGTTTGGAGATTGCGGCCAGCGACATCTCGAACGGTTCGGCCACATCGGTCACGGCCATGTCGTCTTCGAGCAACATGACGAGGATTTGCCGCCGGGTGGGGTCGGCGAGGGCGGCAAAGACGGTATCAAGATCTGCGATCATGCAAGGGGCTGACCACATGGGCGGATAATCGTCAACCATTTGGTTGAATATGCAGATCGGCCCGAAACCTGCCCGATCGGGCCTGCGGCGGATTGGCTGGCCGAGTCGGGTGTGACGGTAAATCGTTTTATAGCAATGACTTGGGCGGAATTTTCCGCGCCGCAGCGGGCGATTGACTCATGCCCCGACAAGCAATAGCACATCACCAAACCATCCAAGGGGATGATGCCCGCGTGACGGAGCCAGACCAGAAGCAGAAATTGGCTGAGCTGGAGGCCCGGATCGCCGCCGCCAAGGGGGCGCAGGCACCAGAGCCGAGAATGGACGAGCATTATTCCCAGGCGCAACTGGCCTGGCGGATGGTGATCGAGCTGGTTGCCGGTTTGGGCATCGGGTTCGGGATTGGCTATGGGCTGGATGCGCTGTTTGGCACCTCTCCGTGGCTGATGATCGTGTTTATCTTTCTGGGCTTCGCGGCCGGCATCCAGACGATGATGCGCTCGGCGAAGGAGGTTCAGGAAAAACAGTTGGCCGACCAGGCCGAGCGGGACAAAGAGGCCGATAGCCCGGCCGACGACGAGAGGACTTAGAACGTGGCAACCGAAGCAGCAGGTGGCGGTCTTTCTTTTGACCCGATGAAGCAGTTTGAGGTTTCGGCGCTTTTTGGCGGCGATACGATCAGCTGGTACACGCCAACCAATGTCACGCTGTGGCTGTTCCTGTCGGTTCTGGCCGTGACGGCGCTGATGGTGCTGACCACCTCGAAGCGGGCCATCGTGCCATCGCGCGGTCAGTCCATTGCCGAGCTGGCCTATGGATTTGTCTACAAGATGGTCGAGGATGTGACCGGGAAAGACGGGATCAAGTATTTCCCGTATATCATGACGCTGTTCCTGTTCATCCTCTGCGCCAACTTCCTGGGCCTGATCCCGATGTCCTTCACCACGACGTCGCATATCGCGGTCACCGCGGTCATGGGCTTTGGCGTGTTCATCGCCGTGACGATCCTGGGCTTTGTCAAGAACGGCACAAGCTTTCTGAGCCTGTTTTGGGTGGCGAGCGCGCCTTTGGCGCTGCGCCCCGTTCTGGCGATCATCGAGCTGATCTCATATTTCGTGCGGCCTGTGAGCCATTCGATCCGTCTTGCCGGCAACATGATGGCCGGACACGCGGTTCTGAAAGTGTTCGCCGGCTTTGCGCAGGTCACGGCCATCGCGCCGGTCGCCATCTTCGGCGTCATCGCGATCTATGGTCTTGAGGTGCTGGTGTCGGCCATTCAGGCCTATGTCTTTACCATTCTGACCTGTGTGTACCTCAAGGACGCACTTCACCCGCATCACTAATGGTGGGTCAACAGACCCACGATACCGCTATATACATCATTCCATCGTAAGGAGACTAAGGACATGGAAGGCAATATCGCAGAACTCGGTCAATTCATCGGCGCAGGCCTCGCGGCAATCGGCTCGGGTGCCGCTGCTATCGGTGTGGGCCACGTGGCAGGTAACTTCCTGGCAGGCGCGCTGCGCAATCCGTCGGCAGCTGCCGGTCAGACCGCAACACTCTTCATCGGCATCGCATTCGCAGAAGCGCTGGGCATCTTCGCCTTCCTCGTCGCTCTGCTGCTGATGTTCGCCGTCTAAGACCCTTCGGAAGTCTCATCCTTACGGTCGGGCGGCGCGTCTCAGCGCCGTCCGATGTAATGGCCCCTTCCCAAGGAGGACGACATGGCTACCGAGACAACAAACGCCGTGGAAAAAGCTGCCGGACCCGGCATGCCACAGTTGGATTTCTCTACATTCCCCAACCAGATCTTCTGGCTGGTTCTGACGCTTGTTGCGATCTATCTGATCCTGTCGCGCGTTGCCCTGCCCCGGATCGGGGCGGTGTTGGCCGAGCGTCAGGGGACGATCACGAATGACATCGCCAAGGCGGAAGACCTGAAGCAACAGGCGGTCGAAGCCGAAGAGGCGTATAACCGCGCTCTGGCCGAGGCCCGCTCGGAGGCGCAACGCATTTCCGCAGAGGCACGGGCCGAAATCCAGGCTGATCTGGATGAGGCCATCGCCAAGGCGGATGCCGAGATCAGCGCACGTTCGGCTGAATCGGCAAAAGCGATTGCCGAGATCCGCGCCGGTGCGCTGGAAAGCGTGAGGGAAGTGGCGAAAGACACAGCCCTGGAAATCGTTGCGGCCATGGGTGGCAAGACAGATGCCAAAACCATCGCGGCTGCGGTCGATGCTCGGGTCAAGGGATAAGATCATGCGCAACACACTCGCCATCATCTTCTCGGCCGGCGTTGCAAGCCCTGCGCTTGCTGCATCCGGACCGTTCTTTTCGCTCGCCAATACCGATTTCGTGGTCCTGATCTCGTTCATCCTGTTCATTGGCGTGATCTTCTACTTCAAAGTGCCCGGAATGCTGAGCGCCATGCTGGACAAGCGCGCCGACGGCATCAAGTCCGAGCTGGACGAAGCGCGCGCGCTGCGTGAAGAGGCGCAGACATTGCTGGCCTCTTACGAGCGCAAGCAGAGAGAGATGCAGGAGCAGGCCGAGAAAATCGTTGCCGCTGCCCGTGAAGAGGCCGCAATGGCCGCGGAACAGGCCAAGGCTGATCTGCAGGCTTCCATCGCGCGCCGCATGGCGACTGCCGAGGATCAGATCGCTTCGGCGCAGGCATCGGCTGTGCGCGAAGTGCGCGATCAGGCGATCACCGTTGCCATCGCGACTGCGCGTGAAGTCATCGCCAAGGATATCTCGGCGGCTGCGGCCAATAAGCTGATCGACGATGCGATTGGCGAAGTGGATGCCAAGCTGCACTGAAACAGCCCCAGGGTTGATCCAGGAACAAAGCCCCGATGCCATGCCCGGCACCGGGGCTTTTTTCATCAAGGCGGGCTCAAACTTTGCACCGGCCTCTCCTATGTGGAGAGGCATCCGCGTGTCGGAGCCGGTGGCTGATGTCTGAGCGTGAGAGGTGAATCGAGTGAAACCCGCAGTCAAAACCGTTCTGTCGAAATATGCGATCTTTTCGGGCCGGGCCTCGCGGCCTGAATTCTGGCTCTGGATGCTGGCGCTGTTCCTGCTGCTGTGCGTCACGCAGCTGATTGACGGTCTGATAATCGCGCCGGTGATGGGGTTCGGGCTTTGGGCGGAGGAGGCGGGCAAGCCTTTGTCGGTGGTGGTTCTGCTTGCGTTGATCCTGCCCAATATCGCAGTGAGCGTGCGCAGGCTGCATGATACCAATCGGCGCGGCTGGTGGATGCTGATCAGCCTGGTCCCGGTGATCGGTGCCCTTGTCCTGATCTATTTCTATATCCAGCCCAGTGACGAGGGGCGCAATGGTTACGGCGATCCCGAGCCTTTCGAGTATTAGGTTCCCAGTTCCTGCTTGAGACGTTTGCGCGCGACCTTTTCGTTCTTCTCCATCCGCTGCTGTTCGCTGAGCGCCTGCACCACATAGTTCAGATGCGTGTCGATGGCGGCGCGGGCGGCGGCGGGGTCGCGGTTTTGCAGGGCGGTGTTGATGGCGCGGTGCTGATCCAGAAGGGCTTCGCGGGTGGTGCGCAATCTGAACATGACCTGACGGTTGTAAAACACACCTTCGCGCAACAGATCGAACATCGCGCGCATCATGTGCAGCATGACGACATTATGGCTCGCTTCGATGATGGCGGTGTGAAACTGCGCGTCCAGGGCCGCTTCGTCCTGCGGGTTTCTCTTGGCATGGGCCGTGACCATCTTGTCGAAGATCACCTGAATGACCTTGAGGTCGCTGTCCGAGGCCATGCGGGCTGCGCGCTCGGCGGCCAGTCCTTCCATGTCGCGGCGAAACGAGAGGTAGTCAAACACAGCCTCTTCATGGGTTGCAAAGAGCCGCGTGAGGGCGGGCGAGAAGGCCGAGCCGAGGACTTCGGCGACATAGACGCCCGAGCTGGCGCGGGTGGCCAGCAGGCCCTGCTCCTGAAGCTCGGCCAATGCGTCGCGCAGAGAGGGGCGCGAGACACCCAGCCGTTCGGCAAGCTCCCGCTCCGAGGGCAGGCGTTCGCCGGGCCGCAGGATGCCGCGCAGGATCAGGCCTTCGATCTGGCGAACGACGGAAGTCGAGAGTTTCTCGGATTGAACGGGTTCGAAGGGCATGTGGCCTCGCTGGTTTGGTCAAAATATATGACCAGATGGCCCCTGCTGCAATCGAAAGCACCGCGGGCATCGCAACGCTTTGTTAACCAACCTCGCGCAGGATGGCCGGATGCGGGGTTTCATCATGTCTCTGTCCGTCGCGCTGGCGGCGTGCAACACGCCCACCATGCCGTTTCGGGGCGCTGTGGCGCAGCGTATCAGCGTCGAGGGCTCGACCTTCGATGTGCGCCTGCGCGGCGACTTGGCCGAAGCGATCCGCATCAACATGCAGTATGCCCCCCGGCTGGGTCCGATCGAGGGCCGGGCGGCCACGGCCATGGCGCTGGTGAGCGGATGCCGTGTCACGCGGGTCACCGGCGATCAGGCGCTGATGTTGGGGCAGCTGGATTGCGGCGGGCGCAACGTCGATTATCAACCGCAACCGGGTTTGGCGCTTGAGTGCGAACGCATAGATGATCCGTTGCGGCTGGAGGGGGAGCCGCGGTTTGCCGATTATGATTGCATCGCGATTTAGGCGGGAAAAGCGTCAATATCTTGTGGATAACCGCCCAAGCGCTTCCATATGCAGCGGTTGAGGCGTTGACAGCATGGGGTTTGACCCGTCACGCTAGGCGTTCAACCGGAATCACGGAGTCCCATCGGTGCGGTTTTCCAAGCTCAGGCTCACAGGCTTCAAAAGCTTTGTCGATCCGACCGATCTGATCATATCGGATGGGCTGACCGGCGTGGTGGGCCCCAATGGCTGTGGCAAGTCCAATCTGCTGGAAGCGCTGCGGTGGGTCATGGGCGAAAACCGTCCCACCTCGATGCGCGGTGGCGGGATGGAGGACGTGATCTTTGCCGGGGCCTCGACGCGTCCGGCGCGCAATTTTGCCGAGGTCGCGCTGCAGATCGACAATAGCGACCGGCTGGCACCTGCTGGCTTTAACGACACGGATATGCTGGAAGTCGTGCGCCGGATCACGCGGGACGTGGGCAGTGCCTACAAGACCAATGGCAAGGATGTGCGCGCACGCGATGTACAGATGCTGTTCGCCGATGCCTCGACCGGGGCGCATTCGCCTGCACTTGTCGGGCAGGGGCGGATTTCCGAGCTGATCAACGCCAAACCCAAGGCGCGGCGGCGTATTCTGGAAGAGGCCGCCGGGATCAGCGGGCTTTATCAGCGCCGTCACGAGGCCGAGCTCAAGTTGAAAGGGGCCGAGAACAATCTGGCCCGGGTTGATGATGTCATCGAGCAACTGGCAAATCAGCTTCAGCAATTGGCGCGGCAGGCGCGGCAGGCGGCGCGCTATCGCGAGATCGGTGAAGAGCTGCGTGCTTCCGAGGGCATGTTGCTGTATCGGCGCTGGCGCGAGGCGGACGAGGCGCGCTCCAAGGCCGAGGATACCCTGCGCGGCCGCACAACCGAAGCATCGCAGGCCGAGACCGCCGCGCGCCAGGCGGGGGCGGCCCGGCTGAAATCCGACGAGGCACTTCCGCCGCTGCGCGAAGAAGAAGCGATTGCCGCTGCCGTGTTGCAGCGCCTTGTCGTGCAGCGTGACCGTCTGACGGACGAGGAAACCCGCGCGCGCGACATGATCGAGACCTTGCAGAGCCGGATTGAACAGCTGGCCCGGGATATCGACCGCGAGGGTGGCCTGAACCGCGATGCCGGCGAAACGATCGAGCGGCTGGAATGGGAAGCCCGCGAGCTGGCCAAGGCCTCGGAGGGGCATGACAAGCGCCTGGCGGATGCGGCCGAGGTGGCTCATGAGGCGGCGATCACCCTGCAGAACCGCGAAACCAGTCTGAGCCAGATCACCGAAGATGTGGCCCGGCTGGCGGCGCGTCACCAATCTGCACAGCGCTTGCTGGATGACAGCCGCAAGACCCTGGCCCGTTCCGAAGGCGAAGCGGAAAAGGCGCGGGCGGCGGTGGCTGCCGCCCAGGAGGCGTTGAACACATCCACCGCGGATCAGGAGCGCGCGCGCAAGGCCGAAGCCGAGGCGCAGGTGCTGGCCGAGCGCGCGGATGAAGCGCTGAATGCCGCAGATATCGCGCGCGGCGAGACACAGACCCGCGAAGCCGAGGCCCGCGCCCAGCGGTCGGAAGCCGAAGGCGAGATGGGGGCCCTGCGCGCCGAGGTGTCGGCGCTGGCCAAGCTGGTGCAGCGGGATGCCTCGGAAGATGGTCAGGTGCTGGACCAGCTGACGGTCACTCCGGGCTATGAAAAGGCCTTGGGTGCCGCGCTGGCGGATGATCTGCGCGCCCCTGTGGTCGATGAGGACGGGCCTTCGGGTTGGACCAGTTTGCCGCCCTATGCCCAGAACCAGCGCCTGCCCGATGGGGTGCAGCAGCTGGCGGCCTTCGTGACGGTGCCCAAGGCCCTGATCCGGCGGATCACCCAGATCGGGCTGGTGGACGGCGATGACGGGCCGCGCCTGCAGCCGCTGTTGCAGCCGGGCCAGCGGCTGGTGTCGATTGACGGCGATTTGTGGCGCTGGGACGGCTATCGTGCCTGGGCCGAGGATGCGCCCAGTGCCGCGGCCCTGCGGCTTGAGCAGCTGAACCGGCTGGAAGGGCTCAAGCAGGATATGGAGCGCGTCGGCGCACGGGCCGATGCGGCGCGTCTGGCGCATGAGGCTTTGACAAGGCGGCTGGCCGAGTTGACCGAAGTGGACCGCGCCGCGCGGCAGGCGCGTCGCGAGGCAGACACTCAGGTGGCCGATGCAGGCCGGGCGTTGAGCCGGGCCGAGGCGGATCGCAATCTGGCCGAGGGCCGGCTGGAAACCATGAACCTTGCGGTGACGCGCCACAAGGAAGACGCCACGGCGGCGCGGCTTCAGCTGCGCGAGGCGGAACAGGCTGCGGCGGGTCTGGGCAATCTGGATGAGGCGCGCGCCGAGGTCGAAGACATCAAGATCACCGTCGAAGCCGCGCGGATGACCATGATGGCCAAGCGATCGGCCCATGATGAGCTGCGCCGTGAAGGCGAAGCCCGCGTCGGTCGCGCGCAACAGGTCACCAAGGAGATCAGCGGCTGGAAGCACCGGTTGGAGACCGCAGAAAAGCGGATCGCCGAGCTGACGACGCGCAAGGAAACATCCGAGGCGGAACTGGCCGAGGCACGTGTGGCCCCCGAAGAGATCGCAGCCAAACGCGCGGCCCTTGCCGGAGAGATCACCCAGGCCGAGGCCCGCAAGGCGGATGCGGCCAACGCCTTGTCCGAGGGTGAAGCCGCGCAGCGCGCCGCGCTGCAGGCCGAGCGTGACGCCGAGCGCATGGCCTCGGAAGCGCGCGAAGCCCGCGCGCGTGCCGAAGCCCTGGCAGAGGCCGCCAAGGAGACCGTCGCGGCGGCGGCCGAGCGGATTGCGGATGATCAGCAACTTACGCCCAACCAGTTGCTGACCCGGCTGGACGTGAACCCCGATGAGATGCCCCATGCGGATCATCTGGAGGCCGAGGTGAACCGGCTGAAACGTCAGCGTGATGCTTTGGGTGCGGTGAACCTGCGGGCAGAGGAAGACGCCAAGGAGGTTCAGGAAGAACACGACACGCTGGTGCAGGAAAAGACCGACCTCGAAGAGGCGATCAAGACCCTGCGCAGCGGCATTTCCAGCCTGAACCGCGAAGGGCGCGAGCGTCTGCTGACCGCGTTCGAGCAGGTGAACAGCAATTTCTCGATGCTGTTCAAGCACCTCTTTGGCGGTGGAGAGGCCAATCTGGTCATGGTCGAAAGCGACGATCCGCTGGATGCGGGGCTTGAGATCATGTGTCAGCCGCCGGGCAAGAAACTGTCGACGCTGAGCCTGTTGTCCGGGGGCGAGCAGACGTTGACGGCGCTGGCCCTGATCTTTGGGGTGTTCCTGGCCAACCCGGCACCGATCTGTGTGCTGGACGAGGTCGACGCGCCTTTGGACGATGCCAATGTCACGCGGTTCTGCGACTTGCTGGACGAGATGTGCCGGCAGACCGAAACCCGTTTCCTGATCATCACGCATCACGCGGTCACGATGAGCCGGATGGATCGCCTGTTTGGCGTGACAATGGCCGAACAGGGTGTGTCGCAGCTGGTGTCGGTCGATCTCAAGAAGGCCGAAGCTCTGGTGGCCTGAGGGCCGCTCCGCGAAATGTGATCCGCGCCGTTTGACAGATGGTCTAGGCTGGTCGGATGAAAAGCTTGAAACTCTGGCCGGTCCTGGCCGTTTTGGCCAGCAGCGCCGCGGCACAGGAGTTCAACCTGCGCACCTCGGATGTGGTTCTGGATGCATCGGCTCTGGCGCTGATCGCGGATGGCGGATCCCTGACTTACTTCGACGATGGCGTTTCGCTGTTTTCCGCGGGCGGGGCTTATTCCTATACCTATGCCAATGGCGGCGGGACCGCGTTCGGTCGGTTCCGGGTCGAGGAGGGCGGGCGCATCTGCATCGAGTACCGCAACGGGTTTGAACGCTGCGACATGTATGTGCGCAATGGCGGGCGGCTGGTGTTGTTGACGGCGCGTGGCGAACGCTATCCGGTCAAATCCGAGGCGGGCATTCTGCCCTGAGCCAAGTCCTGCGCCGCGTAGTCTTGACCCGGCAGGGAGCTGATCCTTACGTTCAAGCTGTGTTGGGTGTTGAGCTGTCTTGATGCGTGAAGGCGCTGCCAGACCACATGCGGACATGGCCATGATGCCCAAAGGAGTCTTGAGAATGGCGCGCTATGAGACATTGCTGACCCGCCTGCAGGGGGCAGAGACCATTCTGATTGATGGCGGAACCGGGACCGAGGTTGAAAGGCGCGGTGTTCCACAACTGGAAAACGCGTGGAACGGTGGCGGTACGCTGTCCCATCCCGTCATCGTGCGCAGCATCCACGAGGATTACATTCGCCATGGCGCACAGATCGTCATTTCAAACACATTCGCCACATCCCGCCACACGCTGAGAGACGCAGGTGTCGATCATCTGTTCGAAGAGTACAATCGCCGGGGCGTGGAACTGGCTTGCGAGGCCCGCGACAGGATGCACAGTCCAGAGGTTCTGATTGCAGGTGGAATTTCGTACTGGTCCTTTACCGAAAACCATCCTCCCCTTGAGGTGCTTGCCGAGGGGGTCATGGCCCAGTCAGCCATCATGGCGCGCGCAGGGGCGGACCTTTTGATGCTGGAAATGATGGTCGATATTGACCGCATGCTGGTGACATTGAAAGCCGCGCAGACCAGTGGTTTGCCGGTCTGGGTCGGCTTCAGCTGTGAGCCCGATGACAGCGGCCGGATGTGCCTTTACAACGGCGAACCCTTGTCGGATGCGCTTGCGTCTCTGGAGGGGCACAACGTACCCGTGGTCAATATCATGCATACGGATGTCAAATATGTCGATGCCTGCCTTGATGTCACCGATGAACACTGGCCCGGCATCGTTGGCGTCTATGCGCATTCCGGCGAATTCATCGATCCCCAATGGAACTTCGAGGGCACCATCGCGCCGCAGGACTATGCAGCGCTCACCAGTCGGTGGCTGGCACGAAACGTGCAGGTGATCGGGGGATGCTGTGGCATCAGGCCCGACCACATGGCAGCGGTTCGCGCGGCCATGTGAGCGGTCGGGCTTCGGGCTCAGAGACCGTTCAGGAGCGCGCGCGTGGGCCAGGCATCCACGGGAAGTCCCAGGCGGGCCTGTTCCAGACGAACGGCCGCGCGTGTTCCCGCGCCCAGAATGCCGTCGATCCCGCCCACATCGTGACCGCGTTCCTGCAGCTTGCGCTGCAGCGCTTTCATCTGATCGGGGTCAAGGCCGGGTTCGGGAGTGCCTGCATCATAGACCGGTGCGCCTTCGAGACGGGTTGCGAAGTAAGCGGCGGTCAGCACATAGGTAAAGCTCTGGTTCCATTCGAAATAGACGCGGAAATTCGGATAGGTCAGGAAGGCGGGACCCTTGTGGCCCTGCGGGATGATCACCGATGCCGGCAGGTCGGGGCGGGCAAACTGACCGGACCGGGGAGTGACGCCCAGGGCAGCCCAGTCCCGGGCCGGTTTCTGGGTCTGCAGGCCGGTCAGGCTCCAGTCCATGTCGGCGGGCAGGCTGATTTCTTCCAGCCAGGGCTCTCCGGCGCGCCAGCCGAGATGTTGCAGCATTTTGCCGCCTGACATCAGCGCGTCCTGCGCCGAGGTTTTCAGATAGACATGGCCGTCGCCATCGCCATCCACGCCGTTTTCAAGAATGTCCTGTGGCAGCATCTGCACCATGCCGATTTCACCGGCCCATGCGCCGGTGGTGCGCACCGGGTCGAAATCTCCGGCCTCATAGAGTTTGAGCGCGGCAAAGATCTGTGGGCGGAACAGGTCCGGGCGGCGGCAGTCATGGCTGAGCGTGACCAGCGCGTTGAGCGTGTTGAAATCGCCCTGGAACGCGCCGTAGTCCGTCTCGAAGGCCCAGAATGCCAGCAGCACGCCGCGTGACACGCCGAATTGCTGTTCGATGCGCTCGAAGGTCGAGGCATAGGTCCGCGCGTTCTGCCGACCCCGGTCAATGCGGCTTTGCGAAATCAGGCGGCGGGAGAAATCGACGAAAGGGCGCTGGAACACGCCTTGCGCCCGGTCGGCGCGGATCACGGCCTCATCCAGACGCGCCTGGGCAAAGAACGCATTGACGGTTGCCGCCGCGTGGCCGCGTGCGATGGCTTCTTCCTTGAGGCCCGAGACGAAGGTTCCGAAAGCGCCGCCACAGGCCGCGTGGAGGGGTGTTGCAAGCATGAAGAAAGCTGTGAGAGATGCAAAAACGCGCATGATAAATCCTGACAAACCAATTTCGCGCACAGTAAGCGCTGGTCAGAAAATCGCAATCACTACGCACAGAGCCAGCATCAGCCCCCAGGCGCGCCAGAGCGTCCTTGTTGCCGCGTCGATGGATTCGGGGCCGATGTCATGCGCGCCGTCTTCATGGACAAAGGGCAGGTTGTGGCGTTCTCCATCATAGATGCGCGGGCCGGACAGGGCGACGTCGAGGACGCGCGCCATGGCGGCTTCGGGCCAACCAGCATTGGGCGAGCGATGCAGCCCGGCATCATCGCGGATGGCGCCCCACCCGCTCAGCAGCCGCGAAGACAGCGCGATCAGAAGCGCGGTCAGGCGGGCCGGGATCCAGTTCATGACGTCATCCAGACGTGCGGCGGCCCAGCCGAACTCTTCGTATTTTTCGGTGCGATAGCCGATCATGCTGTCGGCGGTGTTGACGGCCTTATAGGCCAGAATGCCGGGCAGGCCGGCGATCAGGAACCAGAAGGCCGGCGCGATGACGCCGTCCGAGAGGTTCTCGGCGGCGCTTTCGATGGCGGCGCGCGAGATGTCGCCTTGATCCATCTGGGCCGTGTCCCGGCTGACGATACGGGCGACCATCATGCGCCCGTCGGCAACTGACAGGCGCAGGGCATCGGCCACGGCCTGAACATGCTGAACAAGCGAGCGCTGCGCCAGCAATATGGCCGCAACGATCATCTCGACCAGAGGGCCGAAGAGCGACAGGACAAGGCCCAGAACGATGGCACCCGCGAGCAGAAGCGCGACCGTTGTGATCCCGCCCTTGCGCTTGTCGGTGCCCTGATTGAAGCGGGTGTCGCACCAGCTGACCGCGCGCCCCATCAGAACCGCCGGATGCGTCAGGCGCGACCAGAGCCAGTTCGGCTCTCCCAGCGCGGCATCCAGCACGAGGGCGGCTGACAGGATCGCGGCGCTCACAGGGCGGTTTCCAGTTTTGCCCAGTGATCCGATGACGGCAGGCCAAGGCGGATCAGGGTGCGGGAATAGGGAAAGATGCGCGTCCAGACATGCGCCCGCGCCAGCCGGTCTTGCCAGAGTGCGGCATCCTCCACCTGGTAGAGACCAAAGAGATCGGTACCGCCCCGGATCTCTGCCCCGGCCCCGGTCATGGCCCGGTCCAGTCGCGTGCGCGCCTCGGCCAGCGCCAGACGGGTCTTGGCGGCCCAGTCGCTGTCGCACAGGGCCTGCGTGCCGATGCGAAGGGCCGGACCCGAGACGGACCAAGGCCCGAGCATATCGCGCAGCGGTGCGATGGTGGCGGGGTGGGCGATGGCAAAGCCAAGGCGCAGACCGGCAAGGCCCCAGAATTTCCCAAAGCTTTTCAGGATGACGACGCCGGGGCGGGTGGCCTCGGCGATCAGGCTTTTGTCCGGCATCACGTCGCAGAAGCTTTCATCGATGATCGTGAGGGGGGCCGAGACATCATCCGCGCAAAACAGCCTCCCGTCGGGATTGTTGGGATGCACCAGCACGCGCGCATCCGCCTTGCCGGTGTCCGTGACCGACCAACCGGCAGCGGCAAAGGCGGCGGCATGTTCGTTATAGGTGGGCGGTGTGATCCTGACCCTGCCGATTGCGGCAAGACCGGGCAGGCGTGCGATCAGCGCCGATGCTCCGGGTGCGGGCAGAATGCTGGCGGCCTGCGGCACCTGCCAGAATGACCGCGCCGCATCCGCAAGGCCCGATTGGGCGGCTGCGTCCGGCAGGTCGGTCCAGTCGCTGGGCGCCAGCGTCGAGAGGGGGTAGGGCGTCGGGTTTATGCCGGTTGACAGATCCAGCCAGTCCCTGCGCGAACCGCCATATTGCGTGATGGCCGCATCCAGATTGCCACCGTGATCACGCTGGGCGCTAGAGGGGGCGGATTGAGGCATAAAGGTTCCCTTGGGTAAGCCCGGTGGCGGGCGAGTTTCCGCCGGTTTTGCTTGGAAAACACCGCGATGTTAAGCCCTCTCGTGAGCCGTTAAGGATTTGTTAATCATTTCCCAACAAACCGTTAAGACGGGAGCACATCGTGGATGTGAGCAAAGCCCTCCCAGGAAGCAAACATGAATGTTCTGATCGTACAAAGCCAGCTCGAACTGGGTCAGTTGTGGCAGCGCCATCTACAGCGACAGGGCGGTGATGTTGACCTTGTCTCAAGCCAGGAAGGCGCGATTCTTGCGCTCTATGACAAGGCGTTCGATATCATTGTTCTGGATCTGGTGCTGCCGGGTGGCAGCGCCTTGGCGGTGGCGGATTTCGCCAGTTATCGCCAGCCGGACGCACGGGTGATCTTCGTCACCAACACGACGTTCTTTTCCGACGGTTCGATCTTTGCCCACAGCCCCAATGCCTGCGCATTCCTGCAATCCTCGACGCCACCCGAGGATCTGGCGGCCATGGTCGAGTATTATGCCGCCGCTTCTTAACCGCGCCCGTGGGGTTCGGTGTAGTCGAGCACGGGATTGATCGGGATGATACGGTAGGGATTAATCGAGTCGTGGCTGTAATGGTAATGGCGCACGATGTGAGCCATGTTCACCGTTTCGGCAACGCCCGGCCATTGGTAAAGCTCGCGCGTGTAGGCCCAGAGATTGGGGTAGTCGATGATCCGGCGGCGGTTGCATTTGAAATGCAGGTGATAGACCGGATCGAACCGGATCAGCGTGGTGAACAGGCGCCAGTCGGCTTCGGTGATCCGCGTGCCCATCAGGTATCGGTTGCCTGACAGACGGGCCTCGAGCCAGTCCAGAGTGTCGAACAATTCGCGCACCGCCTCGTCATAGGCCTCTTGCGTGGTTGCAAAACCGGATTTGTAGACCCCGTTGTTGACCTGCGAATAGACCCGCTCGTTCACCTCTTCGATGGCATCGCGCATGTCCTGGGGCCAATAGTCATCGGTGTTGCCCGTGATGTCGTCAAAGGCGCTGTTGAGCATCCGGATGATCTCGGAGCTTTCGTTGGACACCATCGTGTTCTGGTCTTTGTCCCAGAGGATCGGCACGGTCACGCGCCCGGAGTATTCCGGATCCGCGCGGGTATAGATCTGATGGGCAAAGTCAGCGCCAAACAGAGCATCCCCCAAGGCACCATGATCATCCGTCTGGAAGGTCCAGCCTTTGGTCAGCATGTCCGGGTGCACGGAAGATACGGTGATGTGATCTTCGAGACCTTTGAGTTTGCGAAAGATCAGCGTGCGATGTGCCCAGGGGCAGGCATAGGAGACATAGAGGTGATAGCGCCCGCTTTGTGCGGCGAAACCGTCGCGCCCGGATGGGCCTGCGCTGCCATCGGGGGTGATCCAGTTGCGGAACTGCGAAGCCGAGCGCACGAATTTGCCGCCCGTGGATGTGGTATCGTACCATTCGTCATGCCAGACCCCGTCAACAAGCAGTCCCATATCGCCATTCCTTCTTCTGGTGTTGCCTTAACATAAGCGCTTCGTGCCGAAGACCCAGCCTGAAGGTCCGCGCAACCACCCTGCGTCAGTGCACAATTTGCAACACCGTGTGCTGGTGCTGATGCGTGTCATTTGAAATTTAAGGGAATCAGCGCAGAGTGTATCCTGAGCTTGGATGGAGCCGCCCATGACGACTTTTCTGCCCAAAGAGGTCCAGCAGGACCTTGATACCGCGCGTATTGCCGCGCTGAGAAAGACGTCGCGCTTGCGTGTCGACTCGGATGCGATGACGTTTCCCGTGCTGCGTATGTGGCAAGGTGGCTTCGCGGTCGAGGCCGCGCTGGCCCCGTCCTTGCGTGGTCATGTCGACCTTTATGACGGCGCGCGCCATCTGGCGCAGTGTCTGATCATTGCCTCTGAGGAAGAGGCGGGTGAGATGCGCTATGAGTTCAAGTGGTCCACCGAAGCACATGAGACAGCGCCTCTGGATTTCTACCGCGCGCCTGATGCGCCGGTGGCCTTGCTTGGCAAGGGATAGCTGCCCTGCCGGGTGCCGGGTCTGATCGAAAGCGCGTGGCTTACTGCAGATCGGCGAATGCCTGTGACAGCCGTTCGACAGCGTCCTGAACGCGCGCGCGCGGCGTGGCGATGTTGAAACGCAGAAAGCTGTCTCCGCCCTTGCCGAATGTGGGGCCGTGGTTCACGGCGATCCTTGCGCCCTGTTGGACGCGGCCTGTGAAATCGGCCATGTCCATTCCCGTGCCCGAGAAATCGACCCAGGCAAGATAGGTGGACTCCAGCGCCATGGAGCTGAGACCGGGGATGGCATTCACGCCCGCGTCAAAGAGTTTGCGGTTCCCGTCGAGATAGGCCACCAGCTCGTCCACCCAGGCGGCACCTTCGGGCGAATATGCGGCGGTTGCCATGAACAGACCAAACGAGTTGGGCGAGAGGCCAAATGCCGCCATGCGCGCGCCGAACCTGCTGCGCAACTCAGGGTCTTCGATGATCACATTGCCCGAATGCGCGCCTGCGATGTTGAAGGTCTTGGTGGTGGCCGTCATCATCACCAGCCGGTCAGTGATCGAGGCATCCACCGTTGCCATCGGTATATGGGTATGGCCTGGCATCACCAGATCATGGTGGATCTCATCCGAGACCAAGATCAGGTCGTGACGTTTGGCGAAATCGGCGATCTGCTGCAATTCGGCCCGCGTCCAGACGCGCCCGCCGGGATTATGCGGCGAACACAGGATCATCATGGTTTCATGGCCCTGCATCTGTGCATCCCAGGCCGCGATATCCAGCTCGTAGTGGCCCGAGTCGTTGATCATCTCGCATTCCACGACCGCGCGCCCTGCTGCACGGATCACCTTGGCGAATGCGTGATAGACAGGGGTCATCAGCACGATGCCATCGCCGGGTTTCGAGAAGGCATCGATACACATCGCCGTGCCGTTGACCAGGCCATGGGTGGTGAAAATCCAGGACGGATCCACGCTCCAGCCGTGACGCTCTGACATCCACCACCGGATCGAGGCCAGATAGGCGCTGTCATCTCCGAAATAGCCATAGATGCCATGATCGATCAGCGCATTCAGAGCGTTCTGAATGACCTCGGGCGGGCGGAAATCCATATCCGCCACCCACATGGCGATACCGTCACCGGCCGGCACACCATAGAGTTTCTCCATCATGTCCCACTTTATGCAGTGACTGCCGCGGCGGTCGATGATGTCGTCAAAACTCATGGCTGATCTCCGGAATGTTGCTGATTGGCAAGCTAACCTGCTGGGGCGCAGGTGCAAGAGGCGTTGCGATGTGATCCAAGACCGCCTAAATCGTGGCGCATGAAACGCTCGATCCTTTTGCACCCCGACCCAAGGCTGAAAAAGCTGTGCCCGGCTGTCGACGATCTGTCCGACAGCCTGCGCCAGCTGGCCGATGATATGCTGGAAACCATGTATGCCGCGCCCGGTATCGGGTTGGCGGCCCCTCAGGTCGGTGAGATGAACCGTCTGATCGTGCTGGATTGCGTCAAGCCGGACGAGGCCGCGCCCAGACCGCTGATCATGTTCAACCCCGAGATCGTCGCCTCCTCGGACGAGACGAATGTCTATGAAGAGGGGTGTCTGTCCATTCCGGAACATTATGCCGATGTGACCCGCCCGAAGGAGGTCGAGGTTGCCTGGCTGGACCGGGATGGCAAGGCGCAACAAGAGGTGTTTGACGGGCTTTGGGCGACCTGCGTGCAGCATGAGATCGACCATCTGGATGGCAAGCTGTTCATCGATTACCTCAAGCCTCTCAGGCGTCAGCTGATCACGCGCAAGATGCAAAAGCTCAAGCGCGAGCGGGCGCGCCCATGAGCCTGCGCGAGATCGTGACATGGCCGGATGCGCGGCTGAGCACGCGGTGCGACCCCGTCGATGAGATCACCGCAGAGATCAGGGCGCAGGCCGAAGACATGCTTGAGACCATGTATGCCGCACCGGGGCGCGGGCTGGCCGCGCCTCAGATCGGCGTGCTGAACCGGATGTTCGTGACGGATGTCTCGTGGAAAGAGGGACGGCCTGATCCGCAGGTGTACATCAACCCCGAGATCCTGCAGGCAAGCGAAACATTGGTGGACGGCGATGAGGGCTGCCTGTCGATCCCGGGCGTGACGACGCGGATCACGCGCCCCGACAGCGTGCATCTGGTCTGGACCTCGCTTGAGGGTGCGCGGATCAGCCAGGTGTTCACGGGGTTCGCCGCCGCCTGTGTTCAGCATGAACTGGATCACCTCAACGGGATCGTGACGCTGGATCGGCTGTCGGCCGAAGACCGCGCGCGGGCCGAAGCGGAGTATGCCGCATGAACGTGCGTGTCTGCCTGAGCTGGCCCGACAAGCGTTTGCGCACGCCCGCGGCCCCTGTCGATGAGATCACGGATGAGATCCGCGCGATCTGGGCGGACATGATCGACACGATGGAGGCCATGCCCGGTGTCGGGCTGGCCGCGCCCCAGATCGGTGTGATGCTGCGTCTGGCGGTTGTGGATGGCTCGGATGAGCGGGGGCGCGCGGTGCGATTGGCCAATCCGGTGATCCTTCAGGCGTCAACCGAGCTGCGCGAACATGACGAGGCCTCGCCCAACCTGCCGGGCGTGTCGGCCAGGTTCAAGCGGCCGCAGCGGGTGACGGTGCAGTATCTGGATGAGCATGGCGCGATCACCCAGCGCGAGTTCTCGGATCTCGAGTCCACCAGTGTGCAACATCAGATCGATCACCTGAATGGCCGGATGTATTTCGACAACCTCTCGAAGATGAAACGCGGCATGCTGTTGCGCAAGGCGCGCAAGGTCCAGCTGTGACACGGGTCTTGGTGGCGCGCGCATGAGAGTCGTCTTCATGGGAACCCCGGAGTTTTCCGTTCCGGTACTGGAGGCGCTGGTCTCGGCGGGTCACGAGATCGCCTGCGTCTATTGCCAGCCGCCCCGGCCCGCAGGGCGTGGCAAAAAGGATCGCCCCACGCCGGTGCATGCCCGCGCCCTGACGCTGGGCCTCGAGGTCCGCCACCCGATCTCGCTGAAAACGGCGCAAGCGCAGGCGGAATTCGCGGATCTCAAGGCAGATGTGGCGGTTGTCGTGGCCTATGGCCTGATCCTGCCACAGGCGGTGCTGGACGCGCCGCGCCACGGTTGTCTGAATATTCATGCGAGCCTTTTGCCGCGCTGGCGCGGCGCTGCACCCATCCACCGCGCGATCATGGCGGGCGATACCCGGACCGGGGTGTGCATCATGCAGATGGAGGCCGGTCTGGATACCGGTCCGGTCCTGATGCGGCGCGCGACGGAAATCTTGCCCGAAGAAACCACCTCTGCGTTGCACGACCGTCTGTCGGTGATGGGCGCGGAACTGATCGTGGAGGTGCTTGCCAAGCTGGATCAGCTGGAGCCCGAGGCACAGCCCGTCGAGGGCGTGAGCTATGCCCACAAGATCGACAAGGCCGAGGCCTGCGTGGACTGGAGCTTGCCCGCCGAGCACGTGGATCGCCTGATCCGCGGGCTGTCGCCCTTTCCCGGGGCCTGGACCTTGCATGACGGTGAGCGGCTGAAGCTGCTGGCCAGCCGGGTCAGCGAGGGGTCGGGGGATGCCGGGCAGGTTCTGGATGGCGCGTTGAGGGTTGCCTGCGGCACTGGTGCGATCGAGCTTTTGCGCTTGCAGCGCGCCGGGAAGGGCGCGCAGGATACCGAAGTCTTCTTGCGCGGGCACCCGATCCCGCCGGGCGCTGTGTTGAGAGGAACGTGAGATGTTTTTGACCTTGATGGGTACCGTGGTGATTGCCGGGATCATTGGCTATGCGTCCGAAAAAACCGGTTGGACGCGCAATGGGTATGTGCAGTCCATCATCATCTGCGTCGGTGGGGCATTCCTGTTCTACTTTGTGCGCATCATGTTCGGCTTCGGGTTTTCGAGCGCGGGGATGAACGCCATCGTCTCGTCCATCGGCGCGCTGATCATCGTGCCGTTTCACTGGCGCAGGTGACAGTTCTTCCGAGGCTTTGGTCGTGCCCCGGGCCGACGGTGGTGTTTGGGTATTTGCGACCAGAAAGATGCAAGGCAGCAAGTGCAGGCCGAGGGTTCAGCCGGCGGCACCCTTTGATTTGAACGGGGACATGCCGGCGCGCGCCAGTTCGTCGGCGCGTTCGTTTTCGGGATGGCCTGCGTGGCCTTTCACCCATTTCCAGGTGACATCATGGCGGGCCTGCGCGTCGTCCAGGCGCTGCCAGAGTTCGACATTCTTGACCGGCTTTCTTGCCGCGGTTTTCCAGCCATTGCGTTTCCAGCCATGAATCCAGCCCGTCACACCGTTCTTCACATAGGCGCTGTCGGTAATGATGGTGATCCTGGAGGGCCGTTCGAGTGTTTCCAGCGCATGGATCGCGGCCAGAAGTTCCATCCGGTTGTTGGTCGTCTCGGCTTCGCCGCCCTGCAACTCGCGTTCCTTGAGAATGGTTGCGCCATCCATCGCGCGCATCAATACGCCCCAGCCACCGGGGCCGGGATTGCCGGAGCAGGCCCCGTCGGTATAGGCGAACAGATCAGGCATGGGCGCGGATCGAGATCCAGTCGTCCCGGTCACCCGACAGCCCCGGATCATTGCCATAGGCGCGCTCGGTGATGGTGAAACCGGCCTCGCTCAGCAGGGTGTCCAGCTCGTCTTCGCTGTAATAGGCATAGAACCGGCCCAGCCGGTCGCGTTTCTCGCCGGTGCCCAGTTTCATCGCGATATGGAACTGACCTTTGGGTTTCAGCGCCCGGTAGAGACGGGCGAGATGGCCGGGCAGGTCTGCCTTGGTGGCATGCAGAAGGCTGAAATTCGCCCAGATGCCGTCAAAGGCCTGAAGCTCTGTTATGTCCTCAAAACGCGCCAGTCGCGCGCTGACACCGGGGTGTTGCGCGGCAAGCAGAACCATTTCCGGGGTCGCATCGACCGCCTGGACCCTGAGGTCGGCTTTGGCCATGACCGCCGCCGAGGCCCCCGGCCCGCAGCCCAGGTCAAGGACCGATCCCCGTGCAGGGAGTGCTGCGATGAACCCGGCCAGGCGCGGATCGGCGGCGTTTGCCTCGTTGGTCAGGCGGGCATATTCATCTGCGCGCGCGCTATAGGCGGCGCGGGTTTCTGCATCGCTCATAGCAGCACTCCGACTGACAGGCAGGCAATCACGATGGCGCTGAGCAGGATGCGCAGACGCATCCACCATTGAGGGGTCAGCCCCCATGAGAAGAACGCGTAATCCAGGATCAGCAGGCCCAGGAAGCCGAAGATCAGGTTTGTGCCGGCACTGACCGGACCGCCACCCGTCATGAAGAAGGCCCAGAGCGCCGGGATCACCGAGAGCACATAGCCGGTGGCGGCCTGCGCGCCGTTGGCCCTGGTGGCAAAGCCCCAGAGCACGCCGGACATGAAGCTGAGAATGACCGATCCGTAAAACAGCTGGACATAGGGGCCGACAAATCGCGCGCCCAGCGTCGCGTTGCCCCAATCGGCCAGGGGGGCGATCAGATAGGTGGCCGCGCCCCAAAGGAAGGGGATCAGCCCGGCGAGGCCCAGGATCAGCGGTGCGGCGGGGATGCGCATCCTGCTGGCTCAGGCAGATTCGCGCAGTACGCGGGGAACCTTGAACTCGACATTCTCGATGGCGGTTTCCACGGTCCGGGTGGTGACATTATAGCGGTCGTGAAAGGCGTCGATCACTTCGTTCACCAGCGTTTCCGGGGCCGAGGCTCCGGCGGTTATGCCGATGCTGGTGATGCCCTCCAGGGCGCGCCAGTCGATATCGGTGGCGCGCTGTACCAGCTGTGCATAGCTGCAGCCGGCCTTGGTGCCAACCTCGACCAGGCGGCGTGAATTCGACGAGTTCGGCGCGCCGACCACCAGCATGGCATCTGCCAGAGGTGCCAGTGCCTTGACGGCTTCCTGGCGGTTTGTCGTGGCATAGCAGATGTCTTCCTTGTGCGGGCCGACGATCGCCGGGAAGCGGGCCTGCAAGGCTGCCACGATATCGGCCGTGTCATCCACGCTGAGCGTGGTCTGCGTCACGAAGGCCAGCTGTTCGGGATCACGGACCGTGACATGGGCGACGTCCTGAACGGTTTCGACCAGCAAGACTTCACCTTCGGGCAATTGGCCCATTGTGCCCACGGTCTCGGGGTGGCCTTCATGGCCGATCATGATCATCTGCAGGCCGTTGTCGTGATGGCGCTGGGCTTCGATATGCACCTTTGAGACCAGCGGGCAGGTGGCATCCACATAGATCATCTTGCGGGCGGCGGCGGCTGCCGGGACGGCTTTGGGCACGCCATGGGCCGAGAAGATCACCGGTCGGTCGTCGGGGCATTGGTCCAGTTCCTCGACGAAGACCGCGCCTTTGTCGCGCAGATTGTCGACGACATATTTGTTGTGCACGATCTCGTGACGCACAAAGACCGGAGCGCCCCATTTCTCAAGCGCCATTTCGACGATCTTGATGGCACGGTCGACGCCGGCACAAAAGCCGCGTGGTGCAGCAAGATAGAGGGTCAGGGGCGGCTTCGTCATCTTTGTCTCCTTGGCCCAAGAGGTAAGGGGTTCATGCACGATCGTCCAGACCGCATGACGCTTTGCTGGCAGTGCGGTTGGGCTGTACCTGCCCATGGGGCGTCATGCCGCTGTCTGGATTTGTGGATTTTGTGCATCCATGATGCATGATCATTCTTCTGAGGGGTGGATGATTCCGTCTGCTGTTCGCCAGAAGCAGGAAGGCCAGATGCTCGAGGACCGACAAAACACCGTGCCGAAAGCGCCAGAAGATACACTGGAAACGCTGCGTTCGGTCATGTCCATGTCTACGATCGAACGGCTTGCCAAAGAGGTGATCGAACGGCTTCGTTCGCGCGACAAGCCCGAATGGTCGGCACCCAAGGAAGATATTCGCATATTGTGCGAGGCGCTCTGTTCGCGCCAACAGAACGAAGCCAATCAGATGATAGATGAGTTGCATCAGGCCGGTGTGTCGATGGAGCGGATCTATCACGGGTATCTGGCGGTTGCCGCACGCCATCTGGGAGCGCAGTGGGAAACCAGCGAAATGACCTTTGAAGAGGTCAGTGTTGCGATGGCGCGGATCTATATGATCCTTGATGATCTGCGCCGCAGATTCCCGCCGGCTTTTGCCACCGAAACACCCCGACTTGCCTTCGCTGCGGTCCCGGGTGAGCAGCACACCCTGGGTGTGGAAATGGCGGCTGACATGTTCCGCCGGTCCGGGTGGGAAGTGACCCATCTGGTGTACATGACCCATGATGAGATCGTGGAAGCGGCGCAGGACGTGGATATTGTCCTGTTGGGCCTCTCGGCATCCGGCAGGCGCCAGCGCGCCGCGCTTCTCAAGCTTGTGGTTGCCTTGCGGGTGGTGCGACCGGACCTCAAGATTATCCTGAGCGGTGAAATCACCAATAGAGAACCGGATCTGATCGCCCAGATCGGAATCGACGCGATCGTGCGCGATGTCCCCTCGGCTCTGGCAGCGGTGGAAGATCTGCTGAAGGATCTGCGGACATTTCCGCAGGCAGGAAACTAGTTGTTTGCCACGACAACATCCTGCACGACCGGCACCTCGCGCGGGGGGCGTCCGATCACGTCGCGCAGATCATCAAGCTCGATAAAGTTCTCGGCCTGGCGGCGCAGGTCATCCGAGATCATTGGTGGCTGGCTGCGAATCGTGGACACAACCGAGACACGCACACCCTGACGCTGGAGGCTTTCCACCAGCGAGCGGAAATCACCATCTCCGGAAAACAGCACGATGTGGTCCACACGCGGGGCAAGTTCCATGGCATCAACGGTCAGCTCGATATCCATGTTGCCCTTGACCTTACGCCGACCCATGCTGTCGGTGTATTCGCGGGCGGGCTTTGTGACCATTGTAAAGCCATTGTACTGCAACCAGTCCACCAATGGCCGGATCGGTGAGTATTCGTCGTTTTCCAGCAACGCAGTATAGTAGAACGCCCGCACCAACCTGCCACGTCGCATGAACTCCTGACGTAGCAGCTTGTAGTCGATGTCAAATCCCAATGCTTTGGCGGCGGCATAAAGGTTCGATCCATCGATGAACAGCGCAAGCCGTTCGTCTTTGTAAAACATCAAATACATCCTTCCAAGAGATATGCCCATAAGTTGGTGACGGCCTTCATCAGGCGGCGTTTTGAAGTTGCTTGATCCCGTCCTTGAACTCAACCCCCTGAATGACCTCGGGCAGACGGTTTGGCCCGGAGATCTTCCGCCAC
>NZ_JBASXK010000037.1:0-1501 GCF_049276915.1 Aestuariivita sp.
GTATTTATCCACTATAATCGCAGCAATATCATGGCTTTAATCGCGGGGCTGGAAGCTCTGTATGTCCTCTGCAAGCCAACCCATCGGCGTGATTGCCAAGCTGCTCGACCTGTCGGAACGGCGGGTGCAACAGCTGAGTCGGGAGGGGGTGATCCCCAAAGCCAACCGGGGGCAGTATGACCTGATTGGTTCTGTGCGCGGCTATGTCCGCTATCTGCGGGACCAGGCGCTCAAGGCCCAGGCCGGGGCGCCGGATTATGCGGCCGAACGGGCGCGGTTCATCCGGGCCCGGGCCGACCTCGCGGAAATGGAAGCTGAAGAAAAGCGCCGATCCCTGATTGCTGCCGATGAGATCGAAGCGGCATGGATTGCCGTGCTGGCGCTGCTGCGCACCCGCCTGTTGGGGCTACCGGACCGGTTGGCCCCGCAGGTCTTTGACCAATCCACCATTGGAGACACCCGGACCCTGATCCGCTCCGCCATCCGCGAGGTGCTCGATGATCTCGCAGAGCCAGATATTGACCTCGAAACCGACCCTGAGATTGACGGGCTCGCCGATCCTGAAGCGGACGGTGCAGACGGCGCTGGCGGTTCTGAAGCCGCCGCCCGATCTGACGATCAGCGACTGGGCGGATCAGAACCGGCGGCTGAGCTCTGAGGCCAGCGCCGAGCCCGGCCAATGGCGCACCAGCCGCGCGGAATACCAGCGCGGCATCATGGACGCGATCTCGGATGCGGCGACTGAAACGGTCGTGATCATGTCCAGTTCACAGTGCGGAAAAACCGAGTTGCAGTTATGTACCGTCGGCTACCATATCGATCAGGACCCGGCACCGATCATGGTGGTGATGCCGACCGAGCGGGATGCCGAGACGTGGTCGAAAGACCGGTTCTCACCGATGGCGCGGGATACACCCTGCCTGCAGGACAAGATCGCCAACCCGAAGTCGCGGGACGGCAACAACAAGATTTTGCACAAGCGGTTTCCGGGTGGACACCTGACAATCGTGGGCGCCAACGCACCGTCGGGTCTGGCCAGCCGGCCGATCCGGCTACTGCTGTGCGACGAGGTGGATCGCTATCCGTTCAGCGCGGGCGCTGAGGGCGACCCGGTGAATTTGGCGCGCAAGCGGACGGTGACGTTCTGGAACCGCAAGATTGTGCTGGTGTCGACGCCAACGAATAAGGGCGCCAGCCGGATCGAAGCGGCGTTCGAGGAAAGTGACCAGCGCCAGTTCTGGGTGCCATGCCCGGAGTGCGGACAAGAACAAATCCTGACCTGGACACAGGTCAAATGGGACAAAGGTGAGGACGGCAGCCACAAGCCGGACACGGCAAGGTATCATTGCGTGGAGTGCGATGCGGTCTGGCGCGATGAGGTCCGCTGGGCCGCGGTCTCCAAAGGGCACTGGGTGGCAGAGCAGCCTTTTGCAGGCACTGCCGGGTTCCATCTGAACGAGATCTATTCGCCCTGGGTCCGGTTGGCGGCGATGGTGAAGAC
>NZ_JBASXK010000038.1:0-2181 GCF_049276915.1 Aestuariivita sp.
TGGTGACGAAGCCAAAGCTTGCGTTTTCGCTGTCATGGATGCGGCGATCAATCGGGTTGGTTTCGGCAAAGGCGCGCACCGCCTCCAGCTTGTGCCCGAACCAGATAGATGCCGCGCGCTCGGCCGAACTGCCGCCACTGACGGCACAGGACGTGGTGGTCCAAGGCGTCGAGGACGCCGGAGAAGAGGGTATCTCGGGCGCGATTGATGTCGGGGAAGCCACGCAGGGGCTGGTCTTCGAGATCACCTCGGGGCCGGAAAACGGCACGGCCACGCTCCAGAATGACGGCACGTTCAACTACATTCCCGACGCGAATTTCAACGGTACGGACGGCTTCAACTATCGCGTGACGCGCACCGGTGGCGAGGTGGATGAAGGCCGCGTCGTGGTCGAGGTCGCTGCGGTCAACGATGCGCCGGTGCTGGAGAACTCGACGGCCGCGTCACCCGAAGACAGCCCGCTGATCGGGCAGTTGTCCGGCACGGATGTGGATGGCGATCCGCTGACCTATACGCTGGTGAGCGGAGCGACCAACGGGCTGGTGACGCTGCAGGAAAACGGCGTTTACAGCTATTCGCCCAATCTGCATTTCGAGGGCGAAGACAGCTTTGTCGTTGAGGTCTCCGACGCAAGCGGCGCGACGGATACCGCCACGGTAAGTATCACGGTCACCCCGGTGAATGACGCCCCCGTCGCCACCACCCCGGCCGCTCAGGCCGAAGGGGCGCTGGATGAAGCCGCCGGGAATGTTGCGGTCTCGGGCCAGTTTACGGCAACCGACCCGGATCTGGGCGACACACTGACATGGACGGGCTCGCAACAGGGCAGCTATGGCGCGCTGGTGGTCGAGGAGAACGGCAGCTGGACCTATACGCTGGACCCCGAGCTTGCCGATCCACTACCGGCTGGACAGACCGCGGTTGAAACCTTCACCGTCACGGTCTCGGACACCAGCGGAGCGAGCGACACAGAAACGGTCACCATCACGGTGACGGGTACGAACGACACGCCTGAGCTGACGACCGTGACAGGCGGCAATGCCGGTGCGGTGACCGAGGACAGTGAAGATCTGACCACCTCGGGCACGCTGAGCGCCAGCGACGTGGATGGCACTGACACGCTGACCTGGAGCAACCAGGGCGCGGATCAGGGCACCTATGGTGCAATCGCGATCAACGGCGATGGCAGCTGGACCTATACGCTGGACCCCGCGCTTGCCGACAGCCTGGGCGCGGGCCAGGAGGAGACCGAGACCTTCACCGCGCAGGTCGATGACGGCAATGGCGGCGTGGTCACGCAGGACATCACCATCACGGTGACGGGCAGCAATGATGCCCCGCGTATTGATGTCGCCGCGTCTTCGGTTTCGGGCACGGTCGAAGAGGGTGCCGAGGATAACACGGCCGGCGGCACGGTTGTCGCCAGTGACATTGATACCGACGAAACGGTGACCTTCTCGGTTCAGGGCGGCGGCGCGGGGGCCTATGGTATCCTGACCATCAATGCCACGACGGGGGCCTGGCTTTATACGCTGGACAACGCCGCGGCGGATGTTCTCACCGAAGGGCAGACCGAAGTTGAAACCTTCACCATCCTGGCCAGCGATGGAACCGAGAGCACGCAGCAACTGGTTTCGGTGACAGTCGAGGGGACCAATGACCTGCCGGTCATCACGACGAATGACGTCGTGGAAACCGTTCAGGATACGGAAGTGACTGGCACGCTCAGCGCGACGGACCCCGAGGGCGAGGCCATGGCCTTTTACCTTATATCAGTAGCTGACGGTGCCACGGTCACGATTCAGGCCACCGGGGAATTCTCGTACACTCCGGCGGCCGGTTTTGTCGGCTTTACCAGCTTTACCTATGAGGTCCAGGATGCAACCGGCGGCCAGACCCAGGGCACCCTGGCCATCGCCGTGGAAAGCGGTGGGGGTGGTGAGGGTGAGACCAACCCGGTCGATGTGTCCATCAACCTCACGGCGACAGCGGATGCGCCGGCGGGCAGCCTGACGATCGACGTGAACGAGATCGCGGCACCGCGGGTCAATGTGGTCTTTGCGCTGGATGGATCGGGCTCGGTTTCATCGGCGGACTGGGCTGCAGTCCTTGCCAACGTCCAGAGCGCACTGTCTGCGCTGCGCGCTACCTTCGGGCCTTCTGATACCGAAGTCACGGTTG
>NZ_JBASXK010000039.1:0-19704 GCF_049276915.1 Aestuariivita sp.
AGCTGTATGATCCCAGCCTGCGCGCGGCCCTGAAAGCGGCAGGTTTCCTGACCCGCGACAGCCGCGTCGTCGAGCGCAAGAAATTCGGCAAGGCCAAAGCGCGCAAGAGCTTCCAGTTCTCCAAGCGTTAAGCCCGAGCCATCGGAACCTGGGAAAAGCCGCTCTTTCGAGCGGCTTTTTTCTTTTGAGCGCACGCATGTGGATGGTGTCGTCCGGCATCTTGAGGACATCACCAAAGCGCGCCGTGGGACAAAAAAGGCCAACCCCGGTGCGGGATTGGCCTGTCGAGATCCGCGATGAGCCGGTCTCAGGAGGTTTCGGTCATCAGCTGTCTTTTGGCTTCGGCCATCAGTTCGAGCATCTTGGTGCGGATGGTGCTTTCGCTGGCCTTGTCGCCCAGATCGCCCGAGACCTTGCGATAGACGTCTTCGTCGCCGGCCTCTTCAAAATCGGAGGCGATGACTTCCTTGGCATAGGCAGCGGCATCATCGCCGGATTTGCCCAGAAGCTCGGCAGCCCAAAGGCCCAGCAATTTGTTTCTGCGCGCTTCGGCTTTGAACTGCAGCTCGGCATCATGCGCAAATTTGCTTTCAAATGCATTTTCGCGGTCGTCAAAAGTACTCATGTCAGGATCACCCTCTGATCGGTCGGTATTGGCATGAGACTGATGTGACATCCGGACTTGCAGGTTGCAAGAGGGGGCAGGCCGCTTGCGACGACAAGGACCTTGGCGTAAGAGGTCCCAAAAGCGGCGTGAGTCCCACGCTGCATCAGAAAGGACGCCCATGGCCCGGCGCAAGAAAATCTACGAAGGTAAGGCGAAGATCCTGTATGAAGGCCCGGAACCGGGAACCATCGTGCAGTATTTCAAGGACGATGCCACCGCTTTCAACGCTGAGAAACGCGATGTGATCGAAGGCAAGGGCGTTCTGAACAATCGTCTGAGCGAGTTTTTCATGACGGGCCTGGCTTGCGTTGGCATTCCGACACATTTCATCAAGCGGCTGAACATGCGCGAACAACTGGTGCGCAGCTGCGAGATCATCCCTCTGGAGATCATCGTGCGCAACTATGCCGCCGGGTCGATGTCCAAGCGCCTTGGGATCGAAGAGGGCACGCAGCTGCCCCGGCCGATCATCGAATATTGCTACAAGGATGACGCCCTGGGTGATCCTCTGGTCAGCGAAGAGCATATCGCCGCCTTTGGCTGGGCCAGCCCACAGGATATGGACGATGTGATGAGCCTGGCCTTGCGGGTCAATGATTACCTCTCGGGCGTGCTCTATGCGGTCGGGATCCGGTTGGTGGATTTCAAGATCGAGATCGGCCGGGTCTATGAGGGCGATTTCCAGCGGCTGATCATTGCCGATGAGATCAGCCCGGACAGCTGTCGTTTGTGGGATATCGAGACCGGTCGCAAGCTGGACAAGGATGTGTTCCGCCGCGATCTGGGCTCGCTTACGGATGCCTATGCCGAAGTGGCGCGCCGCCTGGGCGTGATGCCCAAAGGGGCCACGGGCATGACGAAACCGACATTGATCAACTGACGCCGCCGGTGCTGGCGGCACCTGGGGGATGGGTATTTTGAACCAGAAAGAAGCAGGGGCTGGGCGCGATATGAAAGCACGGGTGCATGTCATGTTAAAGCAGGGGGTGCTGGACCCTCAGGGTGAGGCGGTGCGCCATGCTTTGGGAGCGATGGGCTTTGACGGGGTGACGAGTGTGCGTCAGGGCAAGGTGATCGAGCTGGACCTGGCGGAGGGCACCGGGGAGGCTGCGGTGCGTGAGATGTGCGAGAAGCTTCTGGCCAATACGGTGATCGAATCCTACACGATCGAGATGGGGTGAGCCGATGAAAGCCGCTGTCGTCGTTTTTCCGGGATCCAACTGTGATCGTGATCTGGCCGTGGCGTTTCGCGCCGCGGGGTTTGATGTGAGCATGGTCTGGCACAAGGATGCCGACCTGCCGGCGGGTATGGATATCGTGGGTATTCCGGGCGGGTTTTCCTATGGCGATTACCTGCGCTGTGGCGCGATTGCGGCGCAATCGACGATTTGCGGCGCGATCAAGGCCCATGCCGCGCGCGGCGGCTATATTCTGGGTGTGTGCAACGGGTTTCAGGTTCTGACCGAAACCGGTCTTTTGCCGGGTGCCTTGCTGCGCAATGCCGGTCTCAAATATGTCTGCAAGACTGTTGGATTGCGCGTTGAGACGACTGCGTCGGTCTTTACCGAAGGCTACAAGGGCGGCGAGGTGATCGACATTCCGATTGCACATCATGATGGCAATTACTTTGCCGATGAGGCGACGCTGGCCGCGCTGCGCGACGAGGATCGTGTCGCCTTTCGCTATGTCGACAATCCAAATGGCGCGCGCGATGATATTGCCGGTGTGTTGTCGCAAAACCGCCGGGTCCTGGGCATGATGCCCCATCCCGAGCGTGCGGCTGATGCCGGACATGGGGGCACGGATGGGGCGGCGATGTTCCGCGCCATGGCCGGAGCGTTGACAACCGCGTGATCTGCACGCGCGCGCTTGGCGGGATCGCGGTTGCGGTGTAACCTTGCGCCATGAGTGAACCCAGCAACGAGACAACCCTTCCGCCGGGCCAATTGGCGCTGGTGCGCGCGCGCCCGGATCGCTCGGTATGGTATCTGCGCGGGGCCTTCCTGCTGATCCTGGCCACCGCCACGGTGACGGTCTATGTCACCAACCAGTGGCTTACCACACGGTTCACGGCAACCACGCAGAGTCGCGCAGAGTTGCGGCTGGCCTTGTATTCGGGCAATCTTTTGTCAGAGTTGCAGCGCAACTCGATCGTGCCGCAGATCCTTGCGCGGGACCCGACCTTGATCGGGGCGCTGAACTCGAATGATTTCAGTGGCTCGACCCAGCGATTGATTTCCTTTGTGGAGGAGATCGGCGCGGCCTCGCTGATGCTACTGGATCGCGAGGGGCGCACAGTGGCGGCCACGGATCGCAACCGATTGGGTGAACAACATCGCGCAGCTCCATATTTCGTGGATGCCCTGCGCTCGAACGCCACCGTGTTTTCAGTGATCCGTCAGGAGGCCGGGGCCTATTCCTTCAGCTATGCGCGCCGCATCGAGAGTGTTGCGGAAGTGACCGGCGTGATCGTGGTCGAGGTGGATCTGGCGAAATTCGAACGCTCCTGGGCGGGGATTTCGGATGCCGTCGTGGTCAGCGACAGCACCGGAACCGTGATCCTGTCGACCGAGCCGCGCTGGCGGGGGCTGAGCGAGACTGAAGCCTTGGCGCGTGAAACGCCTCAGGGGGCCATCGAGCGCGCGATCCGCGCAACGACGGATTGGACGGCCTTGCCGGCGGATGCCTATCTGCAGGGCGAGGCGGTGATGCGCACGGAAGGGCGGCTTGGGTTCCAGGGATGGCGGATCGTGTCCTACACCACCTATGCCTCGGTGCGCGAGCGGGTGAATGGCGTCCTGGCTCTGGAGATCATGGGCTTTGCGATTCTGCTGGCGCTGGTGTTTTATTTCCTGAGCAGAAAGAGCGCCTTGCGCGTGGCCCTGTTCCAGCGCGAGTCGGCGGAGCTTCGCGCACTGAACGCACGCCTGCAGCGGGAAATTGCCGAACGCGAACGGGTCGAAAAGACGTTGGAGGTGGCCGAACAAACGCTGGCGCAAAGCTCGAAACTGGCCGCTTTGGGCGAGATGTCGGCGGCGGTCAGCCATGAGCTGAACCAGCCTCTGGCGGCAATGAAAACCTACCTTGCAGGGGCGCGGCTTTTGCTGCGGCGCAACCGGCCCGAAGAGGCGCTTGCAAGCTTTGGGCGGATTGATGGTCTGATCGAGCGGATGGGGGCGATCACGCGGCAGTTGAAGTCCTATGCACGCAAGGGCGGAGAGGCGTTGAGCCCTGTAAACATGGGAGATGCGCTGGCCTCGTCGCTGTCGATGATGGAGCCGCAGCTGCGCCAGCGTCAGGTGCGGATTGCCCGCGTGATGCCCGATGTGCCAGTTCTGGTCATGGGGGACCGGATGCGCATCGAACAGGTGATGATCAACCTCTTGCGCAATGCGCTGGATGCCACCAAATCCGTACAGGACCCCGAGGTCGAGATCATCCTGGCCGTGGGCGAGACCGTGACGCTGACCGTGCGTGACAATGGACCGGGTATCGAGGATCTGGATGCGCTGTTCGAGCCGTTTTACACCACCAAGCAGCCGGGTGATGGTGTTGGGCTGGGGCTTGCCATATCCTCTGGCATCGTCAACGACCATGGGGGCCGGTTGACGGCGCGCAACTCGCAGCAGGGCGGTGCCGTGTTCGAGGTACGCCTGCCGGTGGCAACGATGGACGATATTCAAGCCGCCGAGTAAGCGGCGCAACACTGAGGATCCCGCGATGGCACAGGCCATGAAAATTGCGATTGTGGACGACGAACAGGATATGCGGCAGTCGATCAGCCAGTGGCTGGCATTGTCGGGATATGACACCGAAACCTTTCCCAGCGCCGAGGACGCGCTGCGCTCTCTGGGGCCGGATTATCCGGGGATCGTGATTTCGGACATCCGGATGCCGGGAATGGACGGGATCCAGTTTCTCAAGAAGCTGATGGGCTCGGACAGTGCCTTGCCGGTGATCATGATCACCGGACATGGCGATGTGCCGATGGCGGTCGAGGCGATGCGTATCGGGGCGTATGATTTCCTTGAAAAGCCGTTCAACCCGGATCGCATGAGCGAACTGGCCAAGAAGGCCACTAATGCGCGCCGCCTGACCATGGACAACCGCGCCCTGCGCAGGGAGCTGTCGGATGGCACGCAATTGATGAAAAAGCTGATCGGTTCGTCAGCGACGATGGAACGGCTGCGCGAAGACATTCTCGATCTGGGGCAGGCCGATGGCCATGTTCTGATCGATGGAGAAACCGGCACCGGCAAGACCATGGTGGCGCATGCGCTTCATGCGGTGGGCAGCCGGGCAGGCAAGAAATTCGTCCTGGTCAGCTGTTCGGCCTATGAGGAAGAGGCGCTGGCAAAGCGGCTTTTCGGCCCCATGAACCCCGAGGATTCGCAATTGCCCGCCGTGGAAGAGGCGCGGGGCGGCACGCTGGTCCTGGAAGATATCGAAGCCCTGTCCGAGACCCTTCAGGCACGGCTGTTGAGCATGATCAACGAGCAGGGCACCCCTGCCGAGACGCGCATTGTCGCTATCTGCAACATGCAGGAGCAGGATCGCACGTGCGAAGACGCGCTGCGCCCGGATCTGTTTTACCGCCTGGCGGCGCTGCGCATTACCGTGCCTCCGCTACGTCAGCGCGGAGAGGATATCCTGACGCTGTTCACGCGCTTGTCCGAGCAGTTTGCCGACGAATACGGCTGTGATGCGCCGCAAGTCAGCGCTCAGGAAGCCGCACAACTGTTGCAGGCCCCCTGGCCGGGCAATGTTCGCCAACTGATCAACATTGCCGAACGCGCGGTTTTGCAGTCGCGTCGCGGGTCGGGCACGATTGCCTCACTGTTGATGTCCGATCATGAAGAGATGCAGCCTGTGATGACCACCGAAGGCAAGCCTCTCAAGGAGTATGTCGAAGCCTTCGAACGCATGCTGATCGACAACACGATGCGCCGCCACAAGGGGTCCATCGCAAGCGTGATGGACGAACTGTGCCTTCCTCGCCGGACTCTGAATGAGAAAATGGCGAAATACGGGCTGCATCGCTCGGATTATCTGAGCTGATGCACAGGGCCGCGCCGGGGTGGCAAACATCCCGGATGCGGCGGTTGCACAAGATGCCTCTCTCTTTGGCGCAGGGTGAAACCTTGGGCGGCAAGCAGGGCGATTGTGACATTCACCATTGTCATTCTGCCCGCTCAGGCTTTAAGGTGAACATACGGACAGGCGCAACTGCGTCGCCCCGTACATGAGTTTCGCTGTTTGAACACGGATCGCGGGAAAACCCGCCCGATCAGACAGACCGATTGGCCTCGCAACGCGGGGCGACAGCAACGCCTTTGACAATATGGTGCAAAGGAAACAACGGGCAGAGACAGGCAACTGTGATCTGTCGGAGAAGAACCGCGATGACGCGCGCGAGAGCATTGAGCATCCAGGCAGAGGGCGACCACGCCCGCAACTGCCGCGCGTCTGATATCGCCCAGACAAGACACAACCTCACATGCGACAGGCCTCCGGGACTGGGCGCGTGGTTCAGGTCGTGCATCAAGGAAACATGCCTAAGAAAATGCTTATTGATGCCACCCACGCGGAAGAGACCCGCGTTGTGGTGGTGGACGGAAACAAGGTTGAGGAATTTGACTTTGAATCCGAAAACAAACGCCAACTTGCAGGAAATATCTATCTAGCCAAGGTCACGCGGGTCGAACCTTCGTTACAAGCCGCTTTCGTCGATTACGGCGGAAACAGGCATGGCTTTCTGGCGTTCTCGGAAATCCATCCCGATTACTATCAGATCCCGGTCGCCGATCGCGAAGCCCTGATGGAGGAAGAGCGCGCTTATGCCGAAGCACAGAGCGCGCGTGATGAAGAAGACGAGGCCAAGCCGAAACGGGCCCGCCGCTCACGCGGGCGGGGCCGTTCACGTGCCGAATCCGTCAAGTCAGATGACGCCATTGACAGCGTCGACGTGACCGGTATGGAGACCATTGACCTCGATGAGGATGATGTCGAAACTGTTCTGGGCGTGCCAGAAGGCTCGTCGCCCATGGAAACGGTAGCCGAAACGCCGGTCGAGACACCGATTGTCGATGGCGATGAAGCCGAAGACAGTGACGACGAGGACGAGGCTGAAGATTCCGATGCCGCGGCACTGGATGACAGCATCGAATCCGTTGCCGAAGAAGACGACAGCGAAGACATCCGCCCCGTGCGCAAACCGCGCCCGCGTCGCTACAAGATCCAGGAAGTCATCAAGGTGCGCCAGATCCTTCTGGTGCAGGTCGTCAAGGAAGAGCGCGGCAACAAGGGTGCGGCCCTCACGACCTATCTCAGCCTGGCGGGTCGCTACTGCGTTCTGATGCCCAATACCGCACGCGGTGGCGGCATTTCACGCAAGATCACCAATGCAGTAGACCGCAAGAAACTCAAAGAGATAGCAGGCGAAATTGATGTGCCAAGAGGCGCGGGCCTGATCGTACGGACAGCCGGTGCGAAACGCACCAAGGCCGAGATCAAACGCGACTATGAGTATCTGCAGCGCCTGTGGGAACAGATCCGGGAACTGACGCTGAAATCCATCGCGCCGGCCAAGATCTATGAGGAAGGCGATCTGATCAAACGATCGATCCGCGACCTGTACAATCGCGATATCGACGAAGTTCTGGTGGAGGGCGAAAACGGCTATCGCATCGCCAAGGACTTCATGAAGATGATCATGCCGTCTCACGCCAAGAACGTGCAACGCTATGAGGATCAGCTGCCGCTGTTCGCGCGCTATCAGGTGGAAAGCTATCTGTCGGCAATGTTCAACCCGACGGTGCAGCTGAAATCGGGCGGCTATATCGTGATCGGTGTGACCGAAGCGCTTGTCGCCATCGACGTGAACTCGGGTCGGGCGACAAAGGAAGGTTCGATCGAAGAGACGGCAACCAAGACCAACCTGGAGGCCGCCGAAGAGGTGGCGCGCCAGCTGCGCCTGCGCGATCTGGCCGGTCTGATCGTCATCGACTTTATCGACATGGACGAGCGCAAGAACAACATCGCCGTTGAAAAGCGCATGAAAGACAAGCTCAAGACCGACCGCGCGCGCATCCAGGTGGGCCGTATCTCGGGTTTTGGCCTGATGGAGATGTCGCGTCAGCGTCTGCGGCCGGGCATGCTGGAGGCCACAACACAGCCTTGCCCATCCTGTCATGGTACGGGTCTGATCCGGTCTGATGACAACATGGCCTTGCAGATCCTGCGCCAGATCGAGGAAGAGGGCACGCGCCGTCGCACCCGCGAAGTGCTGGTGAAATGTCCGGTCGGCATCGCCAACTATCTGATGAACCAGAAGCGCGAGCATATAGCTCAGATCGAAGTCCGCTATGGGTTGTCCGTGCGCGTCGAAGGCGATCTGCATCTGGTCAGCCCGGATTTCACCATGGAGAAATTCAAGACCGCAACCCGCGCAATCGTTGCCGTCACGGCTCCTGTCGTGTCCGTGTCCAGCTCTCTCATGGATGAGGTGGATGCCGACGAAGAGGATATCGTCGAGGACGAAGCCGAGGCGGACGAGCCCGAGCAGGACCGCAGCGAGAGCGATGAGGGTGAGGGCAAGCCCAAGCGGCGTCGCCGGCGGCGGCGTCGGGGACGCGGCCGCAAGGATGCGGACGGCCAAAGCGAAGAGAACGGTGGCGAAGAGGGTGACACCTCGGATGAGACCGATGCGGATGGTTCTGCGCCTGAAGCACCTGCCGAGGAGGCCTCTGAAGCCGAAGACAAGCCCAAGCGCACACGCAAACGCGGTGGGCGGGGTCGCAAGACATCGACAGCGCCTGAGGCTGAGACTGAGGCCGAGGCTGAGGCTGCTCCTGCTGAAGAGAGCGCCGAAACTGAGGTCGTGGCAGAGGCTCCTGTGGATGCCGAAGCGGCAGCGGTCGAGGAAAAGCCCAAACGCAAACGCGCACCACGCAAGACCAAGGCGCAAAAGGATGCAGAAGCCGCAGCAACAGTAGCCGCTGCAGAGGCCGAGCCTGAAACCCTGGCCGAAGCCGTGCCCGATGCTGCCGTGGCCGTGACTGAGGCGGTGGCCGAAGTGGTTGCGGAGCCTGCACCTGAACCCGAGACGGACGTTGTTGCCCTGACCGAGCCGGAGCCGGCACCTGAGCCTGAGCCTGAGCCATTAGTTGCTGCAAACGAACCACCAAAGCCGAAAAAACGTGGCTGGTGGTCCTCGTAAATCGAGGGACAGTGAAGACCGAACGGGCCGCCTTGTGCGGCCCGTTTTCGTATCAGCCGCCTTTGCGGATCACATAGACCTGGGCGGCACCCTCCTGACCTTGCTCCAGCAGGGCATGGCCTGCCTCGGCGCAGAAATGGGGTACGTCGACGATCGCGGCAGGATCATCGGCCAGAACGCGCAAAACCGCACCGCCCTCCATTCCCTTGAGCCGCTTGCGGGCTTTCAGAACGGGCAGGGGACAAAGCAGCCCGGTGGCGTCAACTGTGTCGTCAATCTGAGTCATGGGGGTGAGATATACCATTTGCAGCTCGATCGGAATCGGATTTTCGGTCCCTTCAGCGGGGTTGTTTCAGGCTTTCAACGATCATGTGACCGAACAGGCAGGTGACGGCGCGCCGGGAATGCCATAAGCGTATCACATGTTCGGAATCGACATCATCGACGCGGCCTTGTTGCCGGCCATGTTCGTGGCCTTGACGGCGGGAATCATCAGTTTCCTCAGCCCTTGCGTATTGCCTATTGTGCCGCCCTATCTGGCCTATATGAGCGGCGTTTCGATCAACGAGATGCAGGAAGAAGGCAGCGCGCGGCGCAAGGCGACGATTTCGGCGCTGTTCTTTGTAATGGGGCTGTCGACGGTGTTCTTGTTCCTGGGCTTCACGGCCTCGGCGTTCGGAACTTTTTTCCTGCGCAATCAAGAGCTTCTTGCGCAAATCTCAGGTGCTGTCGTTATCGTGTTCGGCCTGCATTTCCTGGGTGTTTTCCGCATTCCCATCCTGGATCAGGAAGCCCGCCTTCAGGCCGGCGAAGGGGGTGGGTCGTCCTTTGGGGCCTATGTGCTTGGCTTGGCGTTCGCCTTTGGCTGGACACCCTGCATCGGTCCGCAACTGGGCGCGATCCTGTCGCTTGCGGCCTCCGAAGCCTCTGTGGCGCGTGGGACGATGCTTTTGGGTGTCTACGCGGCGGGACTGGGTATTCCCTTCCTTCTGGCGGCGATGTTCCTGACCCGCGCCATGGGCGTGATGAACCGGATCAAGCCTTATATGGGGGTTATTGAAAAGGCGATGGGCCTGCTGCTTTTGCTGGTTGGCATCGCCTTGCTGACCGGAGCCTTCACCCGCTTTTCCTGGTGGCTTTTGGAAACCTTCCCGTCACTGGCGCTTTTGGGCTAGGTGGCTGCGCCTTACTCTTGCCAAAAAATACCGCTAGGCTGATCCTAACACCCCGATCAACGGGCGGATGAGCCACAGGCGTTTTTGGCATGAGTGAAACGGTTTCAAAGAAGGTGCGGCGGCGCCGGGTGTTTTACATACCCGGCTATGATCTCATCCATCCGCGCCGCTACCGTGAGCTGTATCGCAAGGAGTCCAGGGCCCAGGGCGAGATCTCGGGCTATGAGATCGGGCTCAAACCCAAGACAGAGGCCGGGAATTACGGCTGGCAGGTCGCCGCCAAGATGGAGGGCGACATCGTCCAGGCCGATGTGGATGTTCTGGTCTGGTCCGATATCGTGCGCGACAGCATGTCCAATTCGATCCCCGCGACCTATGGGCAATTGCTGCGCACAGCCTGGGTTTACATCAGCTCGGGTGCCTTGTTCCGGCTTATGCGGATGCGCAAGGGTCCGGTGATCGCGGCTTTGTACCCCGTGGGCATGCTTTTGGCTCAGCTTGGGCTGGCGGTGCTGGCGTTTTCGCTGGTGGGATCCGTGATCCAAACATTGGGCGCGGCGGTTCAGGGCTTTTTGGGCGGGGTTCAGTGGCTGACTTATCCGTTCAACCTGCTGGAATGGGCGGGCGGGATAGCGGCCGCGATTGCCGTGCTGCGCTGGTTCAAGGGCAAGGATGGCAAGCTGTTTGCCTATTACCTGATGCATGATTTTGCCTATTCGGCGCGCTGGCGGGGAGCCAACCCGCCCGAACTGGAAACCCGCATGGCGCGCTTTGGTGATGAGATCGCCGAGGCGCTGCGCAGCAATGTCGATGAAGTTCTGGTGGTCGGCCATTCCTCGGGGGCGCATCTGGCCGTATCCATTCTGGCCGATCTGATCCGGGCGGGGCGGGTGCCGCAAGACGGGCCGGACCTTGGGTTCCTGTCGTTGGGGCAGGTGGTGCCGATGGTGTCGTTCCTGCCGAAGGCGCATCGCTTGCGCGCCGATCTGCGGTTTCTGAGCGCGCGCGAGGAACTGGCCTGGGTCGATGTGACGGCACCGGGGGACGGTTGTGCCTTTGCACTGTGCGATCCGGTGGCGGTGACGGGAGTGGCTCCGGATGACAAACGCTGGCCGCTGGTGATTTCGGCCGCCTTCACGCAGACGCTGTCCAAGGCGCGCTGGAAAGAGCTGCGCTGGCGGTTCTTCCGGCTGCATTTTCAGTATCTCTGCGCCTTTGATCAGGTGGGTGATTATGACTATTTCCGCATCACTGCCGGGTCGCTGACCCTTCGGGATCGATTTGAAGGGCGCCCGCCGTCAAAATCGCGCATCGACGTGCCGGTGTCGAAATACACCTCGATCTCGGCATGACCATGCAGCCGCCCAAGCCGCCGTCACGGCCCGACCGGGTGTCGTTGTGGCGCTATGGCAAGCTATTTCGCGCAGATATCCTTTCGGCCCAGCCGGCGCGGCTCTATCGGGCGTGGATGGCCGAGTTCAAGACGCCGTTCTTCCGATCATATCTGCTCAACCAACCGGATCTGGTTGCAAAAGTCCTCAAGGAAAGGCCCCGGGATTTTCCCAAGTCCGACCGCATTGGCGAAGGGTTGCGCCCCTTGCTGGGCGATAGCGTGTTTCTGACCAATGGCGCCCAATGGGAGCGTCAGCGGCGCATCATCGATCCTGCATTCGAGGGAGGCAAGCTGCGCCATTCGTTCGGGCCCATGTGGGAGGCCGGTGAAGCCGCCGTTGCGCGCTTGCGCCAGCAGGGAGAAGGTCCGCTTGAGATAGAGGCCGAAACCAGCCACGCAGCAGCGGATGTGATCTTTCGCACGCTGTTTTCGATTCCGATCGACCATGAGGTGGCCTCGGAGGTGTTTGACAAGTTCCGCGACTATCAGCGCAGCCAGCCCATTTTGAATTTGGCGGCCTTTGTGCCCCTGCCGTCCTGGGTACCGCGCCCGCATCGGCGCAAAACCCGTGCGGCGGCCCGCCAGATCCGCGCGTTGATCACGCGCCTGACGGTCGAGCGGATGGCTGCAATCGAGCGCGGCGATGCGCCGGACGATCTGGCGACACGGATCATGACGACGCCGGACCCGCAGACGGGGGCGCGGTTTGATACGGCCGAGATGGTTGACCAGGTGGCGATCTTTTTCCTGGCTGGGCATGAAACCAGCGCCTCTGCCCTGGCCTGGGCGCTTTACCTGATGGCGCTCTATCCCGAATGGCAGGAGAGACTGGCCAATGAGGCGGCGGCGCTTGAGGAGATGCCGGGAGAATTCTCGGTGATGGGTCGCCTCAGGCTTTCGCGCGATGTCTTTCGCGAAACACTCAGGCTTTATCCGCCGGTGCCGATGATGGTACGCGAGGCGTCCTGTCCCGAACGGTTCCGCGATCGCGATATCCCAAAGGGCGCACAACTGGTTTTGTCCCCCTGGCACCTGCATCGCCATGAGAGGTTGTGGGACAATCCGGACGGGTTTGATCCGGATCGCTGGCAGACCGAGAATGGCAAGACATGCATGCGTGAGGCCTATATGCCGTTTTCCAGCGGTGCGAGGGTCTGTCCCGGTGCGGGATTTGCGATGGCCGAAGGGCCGCTGTTACTGTCGATGATCTTGCGTGCATTCCGGGTTGAACGGGTGGAGCAACGTGATCCTGTGCCCGTTGCGCATCTGACGGTCCGCTCAAAAGATGGGATCTGGTTGCATTTACAACCGCGTTAGCGCCATCGGCCCTACCAATCGCTGCAGCTTTGATCTATGCCAGCGCCCAGCGAAACACATGATGTACGAGGGCCCCCATGACAGCCGAGATCACCGCCACCATGACTGACCGCATTGCAACGGGTGCGGGGTTCATCGCCGCCCTGGATCAAAGCGGGGGCTCTACGCCGAAGGCTCTCAGCCTCTATGGCGTCGATCCTTCCGATTACAACGGTGACGCCGAGATGTTTGCCGAAGTGCAGGCCATGCGCGCGCGGATCATGCAGGCTCCGGATTTCACCAGTGACAAGGTTCTGGGTGCCATCCTGTTCGAACGCACCATGGGCGAAAGCGTTGGCGGAAAACCGGTCCCGGCTTTTCTTTGGGAAGAGCGCGGCGTGGTCCCGTTTCTCAAGATCGACAAGGGGCTGGCGGATGTGGCCAGCGATGTTCAGATGATGAAGGACAACCCGGATCTGGATGCGGTTTTGCAAAAAGCCAAGGCTGCGGGGATTTTTGGAACCAAGATGCGCTCGGTTGTGCATGAAGCGAATGCCGATGGGATCACGGCCGTTGTCGCGCAGCAGTTCGAGGTGGGAAATCAGATCCGTGCAGCCGGGTTGGTGCCGATCATTGAGCCCGAGGTGAACATTCACTCGGCAACCAAGGCCGAAGCAGAAGCGCTGTTGCGTGATGCGCTGGCGGCACAGATCGCAGCACTGGAGGGTGATGCGCCCATCATGCTCAAGCTGACGATCCCGTCCGAGGACGGGCTTTATGCCTCTCTGGCCGAGATGCCCAAAGTGCTGCGGGTTGTTGCGCTTTCGGGGGGATATTCAACGGATGACGCCTGTGCCCGGCTGGCGCGCAACCCCGGAATGATCGCAAGCTTTTCGCGGGCCCTGACCGAAGGGTTGAGCAAACAGATGAGCGACGCGGCGTTCAACGCGGCTTTGGGCGCAAATATCGACAAGATCTATCGCGCGTCTGTCTGACGGCAGGTCTGCACCATCATATGCCGAGCGCATCCCAGGGTGATCCTTGCACGGGTCGCCCTGTCTATGTGGTGTTGTCCGTTTTGTACCAGTCCAGCACATAGAGCCGAATGGCGGATGCAAGGCCCAGATCAACCCCGCGACCCGCGTCGATCTCGGCGGCGAGCTGGTTGATGGGTTTGCCCTGACTGTCGGCAATCTCGCGAAAGGACTGCCAGAACGGCTCTTCCAGAGATACGCTGGTTCGATGCCCTTTGAGCGTCAGGGAGCGTTTGACGGGGCGGCTGCTCATTCTTGTTTCTTGCCGTCAAGATCGCGGCTTTGTTTCTCTTTGCGCGCGCGGATCAGGTCTTTTTCGGATTTGCTGCGCCCGAAGGCCACGGCGTTTTCATCGGCGCGGGCCTTCTTGGCAGCCCGCGCCTTGTCTTTGCGAAACCGGTTCAGATTGACCGGTTCGGACATCACTTGGGTCCGATCATCTGTTCGGGACGCACCACGCGGTCGAATGTTTCGGCGTCGACAAAGCCAAGGGCGATGGCTTCCTCCTTGAGGGTCGTGCCGTTCTTATGCGCGGTCTTGGCGACTTTGGTGGCGTTGTCATAGCCGATTTCCGGCGCAAGGGCCGTGACCAGCATCAGCGATTCCCGCATCAGCTTGTCGATGCGCACCTCGTCGGCCAGCAACCCGTCCACGAGATTGTCGGTGAAGGCGACCGATGCATCGCCAAGCAGTTGCATGGATTGCAGCACGTTATAGGCCATCATCGGTTTATAGACGTTCAGCTCGAAATGGCCTTGCGATCCTGCAAAGCCGACGGCGGCATCATTGCCCATGACATGCGCGCACACCTGTGTGAGCGCTTCGCATTGAGTCGGGTTCACCTTACCCGGCATGATCGACGAGCCGGGTTCGTTTTCCGGCAGGATCAACTCGCCCAGACCACAGCGCGGACCCGAGCCAAGCAGGCGGATGTCATTGGCGATCTTGAACAGCGAGGAGGCCACCGTTTTCAACGACCCCGAAAGTTCGACCATTGCGTCATGCGCGGCAAGCGCCTCGAATTTGTTGGGAGCGGTCACAAAGGGCAGGCCGGTGATGTCGGCCATATGGCCCGCCACCGCTTCGGCCCAGCCGTGCCGGGTGTTCAGCCCGGTGCCCACGGCGGTGCCGCCCTGCGCCAGTTCATAGATATGCCCCAGAGATGTCTTGACGCGCGCGATTCCCATGGCGACCTGATGGGCATAGCCCGAAAACTCCTGACCCAGCGTCAGGGGAGTGGCGTCCTGGGTGTGGGTTCTGCCAATCTTGATGATCCCGTCAAAGGCCTCGACCTTGGCTTGCAAGGCAGCGTGCAGCTTCTCCAGACCGGGCAAAAGCACGTCATGGGCAGTCATGGCAGCGGCGATATGCATGGCCGTCGGGAACGTATCGTTCGAGGATTGACCCATGTTGCAGTGATCATTGGGATGAACCGGGTCCTTGGTGCCCATCACGCCGCCCAGAATTTCGATGGCGCGGTTGGCGATGACTTCATTGGCGTTCATGTTGGATTGGGTGCCCGATCCGGTCTGCCAGACCACCAAAGGGAAGTTGTCGTCGAACTTGCCGCTGACGACTTCGGCTGCGGCCTGAACGATCGCATCCGCCAGGTTCGGATCCAGCGTGCCCTGAGCCTTGTTCTGCATGGCGCAGGCTTGCTTGATCACACCCAGCGCGCGCACGATGGCGATGGGTTGTTTCTCCCAGCCGATGGGGAAATTGATGATCGAACGTTGTGTTTGCGCACCCCAGTATTTGTCTGCGGGGACCTCAAGAGGGCCAAAGCTGTCGGTTTCGGTACGAGTCTGGGACATGGGAGGCTCCGTGTGTATACGATTGCATGCCGTTTAGCGGGATGGCGTGGCTCGCGCAACAGAGCAGTTGCGCGCAATCTGCACAATCCGGATCAGGCGAAAATCATAGCTGAATCCCGTCAAGAAAGCCGAATGCGGACAAAACACAGGAAGATGATGACAAGTGTCTTTAACTGGCGCATATCCAGACCTATCTTAAGTCAAATTGTCGGAGAAAACCCTTGGTCACTGTAACTGGTCGTACTGCGTCATTCGCTCAGGTCATTCTGGTTGCGGGCTTGTGTGTGCTTCTGGCAAGCGCAAGTTTCGCCAAAAGTGCCGTTCTGGAGGCTTTTGAAGGGGCATATGCGGGCTCTGCCGAAGTCACGAGTTCCGATGGCACCAAGAGAATGCGCGATATGAGCGTCGAGATCACGGTAACCAGGGAGGGCTTCAACGTCGCCTGGAGTACAACCTCGTATCGCGCGGACGGCAGTGCCAATGAAAAATCCTATGAGGTCGAATTCGTACCCAGTGAGCGGGACGGTGTCTATTCGGCCGCGATGGAGCGCAACGTGTTTGGCCACGAGGTGCAGCTTGATCCGATGCAGGGTGAGCCTTTTGTCTGGGCGCGCATCCAGAATGGCACCATGACGGTGTTCTCATTGTTTGTAGACGATGCCGGCGGGTATGAGATCCAGCAGTTTGACCGCACGTTGACAGATGGCGGTCTGACACTGGACTTCCAGGCGGTTCGAAATGGCGAGCGCACGCGCACCATCACGACATTCCTGGAAAAACAGTAGTTACTTGCGGAAGCGATCCAGCGATACGATCTCGGCATCTGCATGATGCGGTTTGTCGCCGGTTTTCTCGTCCGAGCCTTTTCCCGGATCGGGGTCGTCATCTCCGTCCGATCCGTCATCCGCATTTTCAAAGCGCAGTCCGAATTCCACTGACGGGTCAACGAATGTCTTGATCGCGTCATAGGGGATATACAGGGGCTCGGGCTGGTCACCGAAATTCAGCGTAACCGAAAAGCCTTCATCGCCGATCTCGAGGTTTTCATACCAGTGCTGCATGACCACCGTCATCTCGGCGGGATAGCGTTCGCGCAGCCAGTCAGCGATATTGACGTCCTCATGCGTCGTATCAAACGTGATGAAGAAGTGATGCGCGCCGGGCAGGCCCTGATCCGCTACATCCTGCAGAACGGTCTTGATCAGCCCCCGCATCGCGCGGTGCATCAGATTGCCGTAGTCAATGTCTCGCGTCATGGATCCGTACCCGTGGTTCACCCTCAACATACGAGTTTTGCCGCGAAACGAAAGAGCGTGATGTTCGCCGCGCGGATTTGGCCGACCTGGTGCCTGCAGATATGCCTAGAGACCAAGCAGCGACAGAAGAATTCCGCAGATTGCGCTGAGACCGAGAACCGCTGGAAGCGATCGTTTGACCCAGAACAGGGCAATGGCGGCCAGCGCAAAAAGCAGCACGGCAGTGGCATCAAAACTGGTGACATCCGGCACAACGAGGGCGGGAAGCATCCCGGGCGACGCAAGCATGGTGCTGAAAAACACATGCAAGGCAAACCACAGTGACAGGTTCGCGATCACACCGACCACGGCTGCCGTGATACCCGCAAGCGCCCCCCTCAGACGTGGGGCGTTGGCCAGGCGTTCCACATGGGGCGCAGCCACGAAGATGAACAGAAAACACGGCATGAACGTTGCCCAGAGGCTGACGATGGCGGCGGCAAAGGCCAGCGCAAACCCACCCGAACCATAGCCTGCCAGCATTGCGACGAATTGCGTGACCAGGATCAGCGGACCGGGGGTGGTTTCGGCCAGTCCCAAGGCAGCGATCATCTGTTGCGTGGTGATCCAGCCGAAATCGCTGACCACGGTTTGTGTCATATAAGCCAGCAGCGCATAGGCTCCGCCAAAGCTGATCGTTGCAAGCCATGCAAAGAACCAGCCGATATGCGCAAGGGTATCGGCACCAGCCACAGTCAGCAACGCAAGGGGCGCAAGCCAGAGTGTTCCCCAGAACAGAGCCGTGCGCAGGCTGCTTGCCCAGTCCGGGGCAGCGGCGGGCAGGTCCGTGTCGGGATCGCCGTGCGATCTGAAAAAGCCCCAGAGGGCGGCAAGAGCCAGGATCAGGGGAAAGGGCAGACCAAAGGCAAAGATCCCGACAAAGGATAGGGTGGCAATGATCCAGTCCCAGGTTCCGTTCAACGCGCGTTTTGAAAGCCCCTTGAGCGCCGCCAGAACGATCGCGATCACTGCCGCCTTGATGCCCAGAAACGCGGCCTGAACCACGGGCACTTGACCCCAGATCACATAGACCACCATCAGGGCGGCGATCACCGCCGCACCGGGCAGAACGAACAACGCGCCTGCCAGCAAACCGCCCGCCACCCCGCGCAGACGCCAGCCTGCATAGGTTGCCAGTTGCATCGCTTCGGGGCCGGGCAGGAGCATGCACAGCGACAGGGCCCGCAAATAGGTCTGTTCACTAAGCCAGGGCCGCGTGTCGACAAGCTCGCGGTGCATCAGGCTGATCTGGGCGGCAGGCCCGCCAAAGGACAACAGACCGATGCGTCCGAACACGTGGATCAGATCACGCCAGGACGGAGAGCTCATGGCGCGCGCCCCTCTGGATGCTCGGGATGTTGGCTGGCCATCGGCATGTCTCCCAACAACACAGGTAAACATGCGAACCTTGGGCTCATGCCTCACGGGGCGTTCGCGCCTATCCCCAGGCTCAGTGATGAAGCCACCGGGGGTGCATTTGTCAAGCTTTCAGGCCGGACACGGGCAAGATGTGTCGGACGGGGATGCAAAATCATAAACCCTAGGGATTATCCAAAGGGTGTTCCAGCGATACACCCTTTGGATATGCTGCGTCTTTAGTTGTTATTTATCAGATAGATAAAGACCAAAATTTATTTAACCCTTTGTCCAGCTTCCCGAAAGCCCCGCATCCATCAAAGCTGGAGCAGTCACGAATCTGCGTGATGGGGGAAATTTATTTGGAAAATCCAAAAGCATAGGTGCGTTTCAGCACTGTGCGAAGGAGTTATCCTTCGGACAAGAGCCACTGGGCGCGCACCTCGAATTTTGAAAAAGACGTTTGGGAGCGCTTTATGATTAAAGAATGGAAACACGGGACCAAGAAGAATGCCCGTTCAGAACAAACCCTGATAAGTATAACACAGAAAACGCAGACCGTCATGATCACCGGTGGGGCCGGTTTTCTGGGATCAGCGCTGTGCGATCATTACATCAGTCGCAACTTCCGTGTCATCTGCCTGGACAACCTGTCCACCGGGCGCCTTCAGAACATCGAGCATCTGATGGATGTCGAGGGGTTTTCCTTTGTCAAGCATGACGTGGCCGATCCCTATGACACCGCCGAAAACATCGACTTTATCTACAACATGGCCTGTCCCGCCTCACCGCCGAAGTACCAGATTGATCCGATCGACACATTTCATACCATCGTGATGGGATCGGACAACCTGCTGGGACTGGCTGAACGAAAAGGGGCCAGGATTCTCGAGGCGTCAACCTCGGAAATCTACGGTGATCCCGAAGTCTCGCCACAGGGGGAAGGCTATCGGGGCAATGTGAACACGATGGGTCCGCGCTCGTGCTATGACGAGGGCAAGCGTGCCGCCGAGACGCTGTTTCACGACTATCACGAGCGCCGGGGCGTGGATACGCGCGTGGCACGGATCTTCAACACCTATGGGCCGCGCATGGATCCCGAGGATGGGCGCGTGATCTCGAACTTCGTGATGCAGGCGCTTCGGGGCGAACCGATCACGATCTATGGGGACGGCTCGCAGACGCGATCGTTCTGCTATGTGGACGATCTGGTCAAGGGTCTGGTTGCGCTGATGCATGCCGAGGGTGATTTCTCGGATGCGGTGAACCTTGGCAATCCCGGTGAATTCACGGTGCTGCAGCTGGCGCAGATCGTCATTGAGGAGACGAACTCCTCGTCCCAGATCACGCTTCTTCCCTTGCCTGTGGATGATCCCAGACAACGCTGCCCCGACATTCGGCAGGCGACGGAACGGTTGGGCTGGCAGCCCGAGATCCCGTTATTCGACGGGTTGCG